>NZ_JAKKCR010000009.1:0-259976 GCF_021728015.1 Vibrio sp. G-C-1
ATCATTAATTATGTTTAGAGCTTGAGAAACATCCATAAAAAAATCCAAGTGCATTAAATACACTTGGATTTTGACAGCTCTGAAGGATCCTTCAACCGATCGCTTTGGCTTTAACTGATCGGCATTAAGCACTGTGCTCGCTTCTTTTTTATGTTTCCACGCACGAACAATACCCTTCACCAATTATTATTAACAATCTCACCAATGAAACTTTACATGATAATGATTATCATTTAAATTAACCACCTATTGATTAGTGAGGTAATACAATGATTAGCGAATGGGAAAAACACACGTTACTTGCCGATACTGCATTGCAGCTCGACGATCCTGTACGAAGTATTCTTCACTATCAGCAAGCACTGAACTTAAGCGAAGAAATCACTGAGCGTACCGATATTCAGGCTGACGAACGCCTACTGATCTCGGTGATCTCTTGTCACAATCTCGCACAATTCTGGCGATGGGCTGGTGATACCGAATACGAGCTCAAGTATCTTCAATTGGCTTCAGAAAAAGTGCTGACACTGATCCCGCAGTGCCCTAACACTCAATGTTCCAGCTTTATCGATTCTATTGGTTGCTGTAAGAAAGCGCTGATCGATTTCATGAAACGCCATCCCAATCCTAAAATTGCTTCTATGGTAGAAAAGATCGATACCGCGACCAACTGTGAAATGATCGCTCGTTTCCGCTTGAACTAAACGAGTTACGTTTAGACAATGGCTCCAAATTTTAAAGACAAAAAAGCCCGTCATTACGACGGACTATCTGATTTCAAAACAAGCAATTATTCTGATTAAACCTGCGTACGACCTAAAGAGATAACAACGCGTCGGTTCTTGTCTTTACCAATTGGCGAATTGTTGTCTGCAATCGGGCGACGTTTACCATAGCCCTGAACTTGGATACGATCTTCTGGCAAGCCTAAAGATTTGAAGTACTCTCTTAACGATTCTGCTCTGCGCTCTGAAAGGTTTTGGCTAATACCTTTGCTGTCGACAGAATCGGTGTACGTTGCCACCAGTACAAGATCGATGTCTTGGTTATAGCGAACGTAATCGGCGATCTGGCTCAGCCTTTTGCGCGACGACTTGTTCAGCTGATCACTATTACGATCGTAGTGCAAAATCGTGAAAGAGATATCTTCAAAGCTGTAAGGCAACAGGTTAGCAACACAGTCACTGAACACATTGTATTTTTCTTGGAATAACACCGACGACAGCGACACTTCGATTCGCTGATCTCGGCTCTGCCACTCTTGGTAACTGAATGTCGGGTAGCGCCCTTTCTCCAACTCACTCAAGATTCCCCACGCCGTTTGACCGCCAACGTAGCCATCAAATTGTTGGAAGAACTTAATGGTTGTCATGCGATCAGCACTTTCACCCGGACGCCAAGGTGGCGGCATCGAAATCAAGCTGACATTACGCGTAGCACCCATTGGGCGACGCATTTTAAGCTCAAAGTCCAAAATGATTTTTTTACTCGCGCGAGATGAAAACTCAGCATCACCAAAATTTGGGATAGGGTGAACCAAGCGGCATTCGAGTGGCGTGTTAGCCACCATCTCCCACGTTGACTGTTGAGGAGATGCTCCATAACGCTTTTCTTGTGCCATTACTGGTAACGACATAAGTAGCGAAAATAGCATTGAACCTGTTATGAGTTGTTTCTTCATAAAGTGGAGTATCTCTTAAGCAATTCGTTTAACAATGCAGCCAATTGCCGCATTTTTCTCTCACGTTTAAATATGCAATTATCAAGCCGCAATGGATTAGGTAATTTATGATTTATTGCCCTTCCCTAGTTTTTATCACTGCTATTATCTGCAATAATGCAGCCTTAATCACACTTATTTGGGCTAACATGACTGTAGAAAACGAAGCTCTGACCCTAAAAAAACGCTTTCGCGGCTATTTTCCAGTGGTCATCGACGTGGAAACCGCAGGGTTTAACGCTGAAACCGATGCATTATTAGAAATCTGTGCCATTACATTAAAAATGGATGAGAACGGAGATCTGCACCCTGCATCAACGCTTCATTTTCACATTGAGCCTTTTGAAGGCGCAAATATAGAGCAGGCAGCATTAGACTTTAACGGAATTAAAGACCCATTTAGCCCATTACGTGGTGCTGTGTCGGAACAAGAAGCCCTTAAAGAAATCTACAAGCTAGTGAGAAAAGAACAAAAAGCTTCAGATTGCAGTCGCGCAATCATGGTTGCTCACAACGCTACATTCGATTTGAACTTCGTTAATGCAGCAAGTGAGCGCTGTAAGCTTAAACGCGTCCCTTTCCATCCATTTGCTACTTTTGACACTGCAGCTCTTAGTGGTCTTGCCTACGGTCAAACCGTTTTGGCTAAAGCTTGCCGCACTGCAGGGATGGAATTTGACAACAAAGAAGCACACTCTGCTTTGTATGATACGCAAAAAACCACAGAGTTATTTTGCGGCATTGTAAACAAATGGAAAGCCCTTGGTGGTTGGCCTCTTGTTGACGAAGAATAAAAAATAGAGTCGGTAAACGTTCACTCGTATTGCCTTCATAAAAAACACAACATCCCGAGAATAATATGAATCCTGTTGTAATTTCAGTTTGCATCATGCTTGTTTTAGCTTTGATGCGCGTAAACGTAGTCGTTGCTCTCACGTTCAGCGCAATTATCGGTGGCGTAGCCTCTGGTATGGGCTTGAACGACGCAGTCGCGGCTTTCGAAAGTGGATTAGGTGGCGGTGCAACTATCGCACTTAGCTACGCTATGCTTGGTACATTCGCTGTTGCTATCTCACGTTCTGGTATCACAGACCTGCTTGCTCAAAGCGTCATTAAGCGTATTCACGGTAAAGAGAACAGTGCAGCATCTAATGGTCTAAAATATGGCATCCTAGCGTCTTTGATCCTAGTGACCATGTCTTCGCAAAATGTAATCCCTGTACATATCGCCTTTATCCCAATCTTAATCCCACCTCTATTAGGCGTATTCGCAAAAATGAACCTAGACCGTCGTCTGGTTGCGTGTGTACTTACTTTTGGTCTGATTACTCCGTATATGGTTCTACCTATCGGTTTTGGTGGCATCTTCCTAAACAATATCCTACTTAAAAACCTTCACGACAACGGTCTTGAAAACGTAGTAGCAAGCCAAGTACCAATGGCAATGTTGTTACCAGCTGCAGGCATGATCTTTGGCCTTCTTACGGCAGTGTTCTTTACTTACCGTAAGCCACGTCAATACAAAGAAACGTCTCATACTGTTGTTTCAACCGAAGTGAAAGAGATCAACAAGAAGCACATCCTAGTGGCTGCTGCTGGTATTGTTGCTGCGCTAACGGTTCAACTATCGACAGGTTCTATGATCATCGGTGCTTTGGCTGGTTTCATGGTATTCACCTTCGGTGGTGTAATCGCTTGGAAAGAGACACACGATGTCTTCACTAAAGGCGTTCACATGATGGCAATGATCGGTTTCATCATGATTGCAGCGGCAGGTTTCGCGGCAGTTATGAAGCAAACAGGTGGCGTTGAATCTCTGGTTGAAGCACTTTCAACCAGCATTGGCGACAACAAGCCTCTAGCAGCACTGCTTATGCTAATCGTTGGCCTATTGGTAACAATGGGTATCGGCTCATCGTTCTCTACGATTCCAATCCTTGCGACTATCTACGTTCCTCTTGCGGCAGCATTTGGTTTCTCACCAATGGCAACCATTGCTTTAGTAGGTACAGCCGCAGCGCTAGGTGATGCGGGCTCTCCTGCTTCTGACTCAACATTAGGTCCAACATCGGGTCTAAATGTTGATGGACAGCATGAGCACGTTTGGGAAACCGTTGTACCGACATTCTTACACTACAACATCCCACTGATCGTATTCGGTTGGGTTGCGGCTATGGTTCTGTAATTGGGTTCTTTAGCTAAGAATCAATACGCAATAAACCGTAAGTAGTAAGCTGTAAGCTGTAAGCTGTAAGCTAAAGAAAGACATTGTAAAGACCGCCTCGTGCGGTCTTTTTTGTTCCTGAGATTCATTCCACTCTTCCTTCCTCTTCCTCTCACTCTCAATGAACCGGCAACGCCAAACAAAAAAGGCTTACTCTGATGAGTAAGCCTTGGAAATAATTTGCTTTAATACAGACAACTCTCGCTGAATTATACAGCGGGAACGTTATTCACCAATACTTCGCGAATAGACTTAAGCGTCGCTTCCGTTGAATGGTAATCCAGTTCTACTGCCGTAAAAATACCGTTAACTTCAAGCATTAACGTCGGGTAAGAATGCACACCGATCGCTTCTTTAAAGCCTAACTGGTCATCTAATTCGCTTTCCAATAACTTACTAGAAAGATCATTTTCAAACTGTTGTACATTCATCCCTAGCTCTTCCGCTAACTGCAAATGCGTTTCTTGACTGTGTGGCAACATCGCACGAAGGTAGTAAGCGTGTTGAATTGCTTCAAGCATCGCTTCGTAATGGTCTTGAAAACCAGCAGCGATCACGGCACGACAAGCAGGGTAAGTGCTGCGAACTGGTTGGCATTCAGTCCAAAATTCGTGGTTGAACTCAGTACCCAACTTAGCTTCAATCTGCTTCCAGATAGCTTGCAGCTTACCTTTCATCTCTTCTGACATTGGATCTTCAGAATCAGGGGCCAAACCACCAACTACGTAGTTAAACTCAATACTCGCAGGTAGCTGCTGTTTTAAGAGTTCTAATGTTGGCTTATAACCCCAGCACCAACTGCACATTGGGTCATGCACATAATGAAGTTTTACGTCCATTGTTCATTCCTTATCGAGTCTTTCAAACCATTCAAACAAAAAAGGAGCCTCATTAAGGGCCCCTTCCATTCAATATTTAAGCGCAAAGGCTTAAAGCTTACTCAGCGTCGTCGCCAGCTACTTTAGCAGCCGCTTCTTTAACGATTGGCTGAAGTTCGCCTTTTTGGAACATCTCAAGAATGATGTCACAACCACCGATCAGCTCACCGTCAACCCAAAGTTGTGGGAACGTTGGCCATTGTGCGTAAGCTGGAAGCTCTGCACGGATGTCAGGGTTTTGTAGGATATCTACGTAAGCAAATTTTTCACCACATGCCATTAGAGCTTGAGATGCTTGAGAAGAAAAACCACAGCTTGGCAGCTTAGGAGAACCTTTCATGTAAAGTAGAATGGTGTTTTCTTCAATTTGCTGTTTGATTTTATCGATAGTTTCCATTGCTTCCTCGTTAATGGATTACGGCTTTTATTGCCTTTATTCTACCCCAAACCAAAAGAATAAAAACCATATAAAAAAAGCGGTTTACGAGCTAAGCTAACAATTCACACAAAAGTGATGAATTAAGCTTTTAATAAAGTAAAAACTTGCTAAACTATATCGCAAGTCAGCAAATTGACCATGGTTGGCTGTAAAGCGAACCATGAATAATAATATCACTGGAAGCAATCGAAAGAGTTAACTCT
The DNA here is from genome assembly GCF_021728015.1 of Vibrio sp. G-C-1. NCBI lineage: Bacteria > Pseudomonadati > Pseudomonadota > Gammaproteobacteria > Vibrionales > Vibrionaceae > Vibrio > Vibrio sp. G-C-1. Next base: position 5,465 of record NZ_JAKKCR010000009.1, read on the forward strand.
TTCATATCAATGGAGAATTGAGCAATGGCATTTGAACTACCGGCTCTTCCTTACGCGAAAGACGCGCTAGAACCACACATCTCAGCAGAAACGCTAGATTTCCACCACGGTAAGCACCACAACACTTACGTTGTTAAGCTAAACGGTCTTATCCCAGGTACTGAGTTTGAAGGCAAAACACTAGAAGAGATCGTTAAGACTTCTACTGGTGGTGTTTTCAATAACGCTGCTCAAATCTGGAACCACACGTTCTACTGGCACTGTCTTGCTCCTAAAGCAGGCGGCGAACCAACTGGCGCTGTTGCAGAAGCTATCAACGCTGCATTCGGTTCTTTCGAAGAATTCAAAGCGAAATTCACTGATTCAGCAATCAACAACTTCGGTTCTTCTTGGACTTGGTTAGTTAAGAAAGCTGACGGTTCTCTAGACATCGTTAACACTTCTAACGCTGCTACTCCTCTAACAGAAGAAGGTGTTACTCCACTTCTAACTGTTGACCTATGGGAACACGCTTACTACATCGATTTCCGCAATGTTCGCCCTGACTACATGGCTGCATTCTGGAACCTAGTAAACTGGTCTTTCGTAGAAGAGAACCTAGCTAAGTAATTATTACTTACGCTGCGCTATTTATAGCGAGTTATCTATTGAAAGCTCATGCCTCGGCGTGAGCTTTTTTGTATCTGTCGTATTCCACAAAATCTAGACCTTTCTTAGCCTATTAACCTATTAACCTATTAACCAGTTAACCAGTTAACCAGTTAGCCAAGAGAGCTTACTTCTCGACCAACTCCTAGCACTCTTCCCCGCCCTGCATAAATTCTCTATTTGCCTGTAATTAAACACTAAAGTTTGCCGACTCCATGCCGTTAAAGGTGTATCCAATGAGAGGCAGCATGCAAATACATACTTTAGACAAAGCAGGAATCATCAACGAACTGAAGTTCGGCATCGGGATCAGCCAAGCGGTTGAGCAAGGTCGCCGTGCAGATTTCGCGTTGCTGTTGTCTATGTTTTCTAATGACGTTCGTGATTGCACGCCGATTGACACCATTGAAGTCACAGAAACAACTGAAGATCGCCTACGTAAACACTTCGGCGTGGCAGAACCGCAACAGCTGCGTTCGAACCAATCTTCGTATGAAATTTCAGCTCAGCAATCTAATCATTTTCATCAAGCTAGCCTTGCCAGCGCAAAACTCAGCCATTACTTGAAACCGGAAGCGCTTGCCTTCATGCCTGAAGATACAGCCGACTTACCCGAAGAGGTTTACCAAAACCTTTCTGGTCATGACCGACGTAAATTGGCAAACAAACAGGTTCCTGATTTGCCACTTGCTACGCTCTACAATGAACTATCAACTGCTCAGCGTCAGTACCAAATTCAAGCTCAAGTATAGCTGTCACTTACCTTTCCTCTTTTTCGTTCTCTATCCACTGCTATTCTTGATTAGTTCGCGCATTTCAAATCATTCACATGCGTGATATGAACCACCAGCCTTGGGTGAACATGAAATACGAGTTGTCGATTACTACTTGAAGTTACTGCGAAATGTGAGCTGCCACTAAGTTCATAAAAACTTATCAATTGGCACGCCTTAGTTTGAACCTCTTCACACCCATTGTATGAAATTTAACCCATCCTTATCCGACATGGACGATTTATTTAGGTGCTGGGATGGAAATAAAAAGCTCAATCATATTGGTGACATCTGCAGGCTCGCAACTCGGAGGGACGATTGCGAACCACTTTGTTAACCTTGGAGCCACAGTCATCCTTTGTGATAAAGACACGGAAGCACTTCAAGCGACCTATTTACAATGTGCTCGTTTTTCTGACTCGGTTTACCACTACACGCTCAAAAGTAATGACAACCAAGCAATTCTCAGCGTGTTTGATTTTATTCAAACCACCTTCAACACTACGCCCGATGTACTGGTCAATAATTGGATAAGCTCCCCGATGCCAAGCCTAATTGGCGATCAACCTGTCAGTAGCTTTATCAATGATCTTTCTTCTATGGCTACGACTCTTTTCGCATTTGGGCAAATCAGTGCCGAGAGATTGCGAGAGGAGGATAAAGAAGGCGTTATTGTGAATGTGATCTCTCACGATGACTTCCATGACGTGTCCGGCTTAGAAAGTGCGAACTCAATGATTACTGGCTTTACCCATAGCTGGGCCAAAGAACTGACTCCATTTGGTATTCGAGTCGGCGGTGTTGTCCCTGCAATCCATAACTCCGATGGCAAGCTCAACCGATGCCACTGGGCTCAGCTGCAAGATGAACTGACCAGAACAACGGAATACATCGTCTCTAATGATTACTTTAGTGGGCGAGTGGTCGCTGCTGAGGTTTAGTTCTTCCCCGATGCCAAGCACATTTGAGCCATTCATTTCTAATCGAGTGACATTTCTCTAGCCTTTCAAGCCGCGTAGATCAGGCAACAAACATAAAAAAAGCCCCAGTCTCTCGACTAGGGCTTTGATCTTTTCCCGATAGATAAGGTTCGTGCTAGCGAAAACTTATCTCAAAACTAATGCTTACTTATTACGCGTTAGCTTTTTCTTTTTTAGCTTTTGGCGCTTTCGCGTCAGCTGGCTTTTGGTCAGCTTTCTTAAGAATCACTGTAGTGCCTTCGAAAGTTTCACCTTCAACGTAAGGAGTACCGAAGTAAGACGTTGTTAGTACTTCTTTTAGCTCAGTGATTAGTGGGTAACGTGGGTTAGCACCTGTACACTGGTCATCGAACGCTTCAACAGCTAGCTCGTCTAGTTTAGCAATGAAGTCAGACTCGTTAACACCCGCAGCTTGGATTGATAGTGGGATGTCTAGGTCGTTCTTAAGCTCTTCTAACCAAGTTAGTAGACGTTCAATCTTCTGAGCAGTACGGTCACCAGCTTGGCTTAGGCCTAGGTGGTCAGCAACTTCAGCGTAACGACGACGTGCTTGTGGGCGGTCGTACTGAGAGAATGCAGTTTGCTTCGTCGGGTTATCGTTCGCGTTGTAACGTACAACGTTTGAGATAAGTAGTGCGTTAGCAAGACCGTGTGGTATGTGGAACTCAGCACCAATTTTGTGAGCCATTGAGTGACACACACCTAGGAATGCGTTCGCAAAGGCAATACCAGCAATCGTTGCAGCGTTATGTACTTTCTCACGAGCGATTGGGTCTGCTGAACCGTTTTTGTAGCTTGATGGCAGGTATTCTTTAAGCATCTTAAGAGCTTGTAGAGCTTGACCATCAGAGTATTCGTTCGCAAGAACTGATACGTAAGCTTCAAGAGCGTGAGTTACGGCATCGTAACCACCGAACGCTGTTAGAGACTTAGGCATGTTCATTACTAGGTTAGCATCAACAACAGCCATGTTTGGCGTGATTTCGTAATCCGCTAGTGGGTATTTAGCACCAGTCTTGTCGTCAGTAACAACGGCGAAAGGCGTAACTTCTGAACCCGTACCTGAAGTTGTAGTGATACATACAAGCTCAGCTTTTTTACCCATTTTAGGGAACTTGTAGATACGTTTACGGATATCCATAAAGCGCATTGCAAGTTCTTCGAAGTGAGTTTCTGGGTGCTCGTACATAACCCACATGATCTTAGCAGCATCCATTGGAGAACCGCCACCTAGAGCAAGGATTACGTCAGGCTGGAAGCTCTTCATTGCTTCAGCGCCTTTCTCAACAACAGACAATGTTGGATCCGCTTCTACATCGAAGAATACTTGAACTTCAATACCTTGAGATTTCAGGATTTGTACTACGTCATCTGCGTAACCGTTGTTGAACAAGAAACGGTCAGTTACTAGGAATGCGCGTTTCTTACCTTCTAGGTCGCTCATTGCGATTGGAAGGCTGCCACGACGGAAGTAGATAGACTTAGGTAGTTTGTGCCACAACATATTTTCAGCTCGCTTCGCTACAGTTTTCTTGTTGATAAGGTGCTTAGGACCTACGTTCTCAGAGATAGAGTTACCACCCCATGAACCACAACCAAGAGTTAGAGAAGGTGCAACGTTGAAGTTGTACAGGTCACCGATACCACCGTGAGTAGTAGGGATGTTGATTAGGATACGAGCCGTCTTCATCTTGTCACCGAAGTAACGAATACGATCTGCGTTTACGTCTTGGTTAGTGTAAAGACCAGACGTGTGACCGATACCACCGATTTCAACCATCGTTACCGCTTGAGCAACAGCGTCTTCGAAATCGTCTGCGCGGAATAGACCTAGAGTTGGAGACAGTTTCTCGTGAGCGAATTCGTCATCGTAAGAAACTTTACCAAGACCTTCACCTACAAGAACTTTAGTATCAGCAGGAACTTTAACACCCGCCATTTCAGCGATTGCTGGAGCAGGTTGACCTACGATTTTAGCGTTTAGGTTGCCGTCGATAAGAAGAACTTTACGTACTTTATCTGCGTCAGTTTTAGATAGAACGTGAGCTTTGTGAGAAGCAAAACGCTCTTTAACTTCGTCATATACTTCGCTAACTACGATTGCAGCTTGCTCAGAAGCACATACTACGCCGTTATCGAATGTTTTAGACATAAGAATAGATGCTACAGCACGTTTGATGTCAGCTGTTTCATCGATAACTACAGGAACGTTACCAGCACCAACACCGATAGCAGGCTTACCAGAAGAGTATGCTGCTTTAACCATGCCTGGACCACCAGTAGCTAGGATAAGCGCGATACCGTCGTGCTTCATAAGCGCGTTAGAAAGCTCTACAGATGGTTGGTCGATCCAACCGATGATGTCTTTTGGTGCGCCCGCTTTAACAGCCGCGTCTAAAACAAGTTTAGCAGCGTCGTTAGTAGAATTCTTTGCACGTGGGTGTGGCGAGAAGATGATGCCGTTACGTGTCTTAAGAGAGATTAGAGATTTGAAGATTGCTGTAGAAGTTGGGTTCGTTGTTGGAACGATACCACAGATGATACCTACAGGCTCAGCGATAGTCATTGTGCCTAGGCTGTCATCTTCTTCTAAGATGCCACATGTTTTTTCGTCTTTGTATTTGTTGTAGATAAATTCAGATGCAAAGTGGTTTTTGATAACCTTATCTTCAACAATACCCATTCCAGATTCAGCAACTGCTTGTTGTGCAAGTGGGATACGAGCGTGGTTAGCAGCAAGAGAAGCTGCACGGAAGATTGCGTCTACTTTCTCTTGAGAGAATGTTGCAAATTCTTCTTGTGCTGCTTTAACGCGAGCTACTAGAGCATCAAGTTCCGCTAAGTTAGTTACAGGCATGGTGGATCTCCTAAAATAATAAATATTAAAAACTTTTTATTAAATTCGCTGCTTGCTTTTAACCTTAAACATCAGCGTTCTTAGTAAATTGCTTTCAGGACTGAGTATATTATTTCACTGTGTGAAAAAAATTGACCCAGATCAGTTACCCAAAAAGAATTAACCAGAAAGTAGTAAGGCAATCGCAAAAATCAACTTAAGAGCATGATTTACATAGATTAAAATCACACTTTTCGTTAGCGCAAAAAACAAGCAAACAGACAACTTTTTTCTACATAGCGTCATAAACTGTAAAAAAGTTTCATTTTTAGTCCGTTAAATTACATGTATACAGCTATATTCGTGCTACTGAGAGTATATCCATACCGTTGCAGCGGCTAGATTCTGACATAATTTTTATTAAATTCGTGCGATGGTTAACAGTTACTCAATAACAAGTTACAAAATGAAACACTAACAACTAGCTTTCAACAAGGCGAATACAAAAGTGAGATTCAATTAGTTTTTCTAAAAAAAATCCCCTATTTCAGGTTAGTTTTTTTCATTCGTGCAAATTCAGTTTGTCCCTTACATTACGCGCTCTGACTATTCTCAGATCAACACTTCTACTTTAAGTACGCTAACTGGAGACCGCTCTCATGCAAGGCTTAGAACTCGCAATTTTTATGCAATTCTTCCTTGGGCTTGTTGCTGCCGTAAACCCTATCGGCATCATGCCTGTTTTTGTTTCTCTTACGGCTCATATGCCGCCAGAAGAGAGGAACAGGACAGCCTTACAAGCAAACATTGCTGTTGCCGTTATCCTGATTGTGTCGCTTGTTGCGGGGCAAATGCTGCTTGATATGTTCAGCATCTCGCTAGATTCATTTCGTGTTGCAGGTGGTTTGCTATTGCTGAGCATCGCATTTTCGATGATGAGCGGTAAGCTCGGTGAAGATAAACAGAACAAACAAGAGAAATCTGAATACATCAGCAAAGAGCAAATCGGAGTTGTTCCACTGGCTATGCCGCTAATGGCGGGTCCGGGTGCAATCAGCTCGACCATTGTTTATGGGTCTCGCTATCCAGCAGCCATTGATACCGTAGGCATCGGCATTAGTATCATCGCGTTTGCAACATGCTCTTGGCTTCTGTTCCGTTCAGCGCCGGTTATCGTTCGCTTTTTAGGTCAAACGGGTATCAACGTGATCACTCGTATCATGGGCTTGATTCTTGGCGCATTGGGCATCGAGTTCATCGCCAATGGCCTACGTAATCTGTTCCCAGGTTTGGCATAACGTTTAACGGCATTTCGGTTGCTCTATAAAGGGCAACAATATTGAAATATAGATGAGGCGAGTAAAGCAATTGGGCTTTCACTCGCCTCGTTATTATGAAGCTTGTATAATGATTGTTAATGCATTTAACAGAAGATGAATCTTTCCTTATGTCACGCAAGCCACTAAAGCATCATTTGTACGTCATTATCTTTGGTACTCACACGCCAGCCGGACGTGCATTTGATATCTCTCTGATCGTTGCAATCTTGGCTTCGCTGTTGGTTCTGATCTTAGAGTCCATCCCTAATGTGATGACCGAATGGTCACAGCAGCTGCGTTATATCGAATACACCTTTACAGCCCTCTTTACTCTCGAGTATTTGTTGAGACTTTATTGCTCTCCAAAACCCAAATCCTACGCCACCAGCTTTTATGGTGTCGTTGACCTATTGGCGATTCTTCCAACCTACCTAGCGATCATCTTCCCAGGCGCTTCATTTATGGGTGTAGTGAGACTGCTGCGTGTGATGCGTATCTTCCGAATCCTAAAACTGGTTCGCTACCTGCAAGATTCCAATATCTTGTTGCGCTCACTGTTGATGGCACGACGAAAGATACTGATCTTCTTCAGTACAGTGGGTATCTTGGTCGTTATCTTCGGCGCTCTTATCTTTGTTATTGAAGGACCAGAAAATGGCTTCACCAGTATTCCCCACAGTATTTATTGGGCAATTGTAACCATCACTACGGTTGGCTACGGTGACATGATCCCCCAAACCGCGTTAGGTAAAGCGATCGCTTCGCTTACCATGCTATTGGGTTACTCTATCTTGGCGGTGCCAACCGGGATCATTACCGCAGAACTCAGTAATGAGATGAACTCACACAAAGAGTTGGTTAAGTGCCCGAACTGCAACCGAGCGGGTCATGATTCGGACGCGATGTATTGCAAGCACTGTGCGAGTGAATTGGCAGACCCAGACAAGCGTGTCGTTACCGACGAGGAATAAAAGCAGACACGAGATGCGAAGAGATTTAAGGGCAGTTTCGAGGGCCGAATAACGAGATATCAATAAACTAAAAAGGGTTGACGTTTATCGTCAACCCTTTCGGTTTATCAGCTAATAGAATTTAAGCAATCTTGCCTATTACGCTTTCTCAGCAAGGATAATGCGCAAAGTACGACGTAGTGGTTCTGCAGCACCCCAAAGTAATTGGTCACCGACAGTGAACGCGTTCAGGAAGTCGTTACCCATAGACATCTTACGCAGACGACCTACTGGTACAGACATAGTGCCTGTTACTTTCGCTGGCGTTAGCTCCTGTGCCGTGATGTCACGGTCATTAGGAACCACTTTAACCCAATCATTGTGCGTCGCGATGATCTCTTCGATCTCGTCCATTGGCACGTCTTGCTTAAGCTTGATTGTTAGTGCTTGAGCATGACAACGCATTGCACCGATTCGTACACAAGTACCATCAATCGGGATTGGCTGACCATCTAGGCCAAGAATCTTGTTCGCTTCAACACCTGCTTTCCATTCTTCTTTGCTTTGACCATTTTCACGCTTCACATCGATCCATGGGATTAGTGAGCCCGCAAGCGGAGCACCAAATTGGTCTGTTGGGAATGAAGATGAACGAATGGTATCAGCGACTTTTTTATCAATATCAAGGATGGAACTTGAAGGGTTTGCTAGCTCTGAACTTACGCTATCGTTGATCACACCCATTTGTGAGATCAGTTCACGCATGTTCTTAGCACCTGCACCAGAAGCCGCTTGGTAAGTCATGGCACTCATCCACTCGACCATGCCTTTCTCGTAAAGGCCACCCAAAGCCATAAGCATTAAGCTCACAGTACAGTTACCACCAACGAAAGTGTTAGTACCGCCGTGAATGCCTTGCTGAATTTGAGCCAAGTTAACAGGATCAAGAGTGATGATTGAATCAGCGTCCATACGTAAGGTAGAAGCCGCATCAATCCAGTAACCTTTCCAACCTGCTTGACGCAATGCTGGGTATACTTTTGATGTGTAATCGCCACCTTGACAGGTAATCACAGCATCAAGCTGTTTTAGGCTATCAATATCAAAAGCGTCTTGAAGTAGACCCGCATCTTTACCACCTAGAACAGGGGCAGGAATACCAATCTGAGATGTGCTGTAATAAACAGGCTCAATCAAGTCGAAGTCTTTCTCTTCAACCATACGTTGCATTAGTACAGAACCAACCATACCGCGCCAACCAACTAGACCTACTCTCATCGCTCACTCTCCATGTATAAATTAAAAATTGCTCTCCCCCATCTATAAGTTTTTCAGAAACAGAACTCAAGCGCTTTTTGTCAAAAAGTGTAACTTTTTCGTTTCTTTTAAGTGAACGTAATGAATCGTGCAGTTATCTCTGTATCGACATTCAATGTCAGGACCATTGTTAAAGCACCCATTATCGTCAAATTCAAACATTTACATCGCCAAAACCGCTTGAATCGACACCCATCACAAACAGTAAATCCCTCTTTTAAACCAAGGTTAATCAGAATTATATTTTACAAAACGAAAACAACGTGCGACAAACTTCAACATGTAACAATCATGAATTTAACAAAATTTCAGATTATGAAACCACAATTGATTGAGTTAACAGTCAAATATCACAACTTGGGCGTATTTTTTCGATATAATAAACTAATTACTGTAGTGTCCGTTTTGCACCACACACTATAACGAAGCACTATAAATGCTCGAATTAACAAGAGGCTTTTATGAAGCAGAGTAAAACTCGCCTACCGAACCTATTACAGGTATTCATCGCGTTAGGACTATTTCTATCCCTTGCTTTTTCCTTTACAGCAAAGCTTGACCTTCCAATTCAACTTGCCTTGTATATTGGTTGGTTCATTATCATGGTTCTTGGTATTCGTCTTGGCCACGAATACAAAGACTTAGAAAAAGCAGCACTCAAAGGAATATCCAATGGCTTAGGCGCGGTTTTAATACTTTTAGCCGTTGGCGCTCTTGTTGGTACTTGGATCTCAGGCGGGATCGTACCTACTATCATTTACTATGGTCTGAAAGCTATTCACCCTTCTATCTTCCTTTTAGCGACCATGATCATCTGTTCTCTAACCGCATTGGCGACCGGTACGTCTTGGGGTGCCGCGGGTACTGCAGGCATCGCGATGATGGGTATTGGCCAAGGCTTAGGTGTTCCAGCACCAATTACAGCGGGTGCGGTGCTATCAGGCTGTTACTTCGGTGACAAGATGTCTCCACTTTCTGATTCAGTGATTCTGGCTTCTTCAATGTCTGGTGTCGAAGTGGTTGAACACATCAAAGGCATGCTGCCTGTTGCGCTAATCAGCTACATTATTACTGGCATCATGTTTACTGCGTTTGGTTTCCACTACGCAGGTAATGTTGACATGAGCCAAGTAGATTCTGTCATCAAAGCAATGGAAGTTCAGTTCTACATCACGCCTTATTCATTCGTTCCAGTACTTATCGTGCTTGGCCTGTTGGCTTTCCGTATGCCTTCATTCCCAGTAATCAGCTTTGGTTCTCTGCTTGGTATTATCTGGGCAGTCATGATCCAAGAGATCGATTTCCTAACGGCATTCAACACTGCTTGGGCACCGTTCTCTATCTCATCTGGCGTAGAATTCATTGATTCAATTCTTAACCGTGGTGGCATGTCTTCAATGCTTGGTTCGGTCGCGGTTATCGTATTTGGTCTAGGTTTTGGTGGCTTACTGGATAAAGTGGGCGTACTAGAGACAATTGCTAAAGTGTTCGAGCGCCGTGTAAACAGCGCAGGTTCTCTAGCAACCAGCACCATTGGTACGGCTTTCATGGGTAACGTGTTCGGTTCTGCGATGTACGTATCGTTAATCCTTACGCCAAAAATCTGTGCGAAGAACTACGACCGTTTGGGCTACAAACGTAAGAACCTATCTCGTAATGCTGAGTTTGGTGGCACGTTAACGTCAGGCATGGTTCCTTGGAGTGATAACGGTATCTACATGGCGAGTATTCTAGGCGTTGCAACGCTATCTTACGCACCGTTCATGTGGCTAAGCTTCATCTGTATCATCGTGACTATCGTGACCTCTTACATGGGTTGGTTCGTTGATAAGTGTGAACCAACAGCACCAGCCGTTGAAACTGAAGAAGCGGCAGAGCTTACTAAGCAGCAAGCATAAGTTAATGCCTCAGAGCTTTAGAAAGTAAGTACAAAAACGTTAATGATATAAATGCAAAAAGAGCGCCCTAGAGCGCTCTTTTTTTGATCTACTGGTTCATCTATTTATCTATTTATCTATTTATGGTTCGCTTACCCAACCAGTAACCGATGCCTAACGGTGCAAAGAACACCACTAAGATAAACAGGATGAAGTAGATAATCACACTTTTGATTAACTCCATCAGCTTATCAATCGCCAGTACCACCACCTCTTGAGATACGCGGTCAAGGTCTTGCGTAAACAACTCCCTTTCTGAAGTCACGATACCTGCAATCTCAATGCGCTCTTTCGCAATCATCTCTACCAGAGCTTCTCTTTCACGTGTCACCATTTTTTCTAACGCCACACGCTCTTCAGTGAGCATCGCTAATTTCTGGTCTGTCTTGTCGCTAAGATCGTTGAGTAGAGGCTGCATTTCTGTCGACATAATAGAAGCCAGTGTTTGCATGTACTCAGGGTTGTTCTCGATGAAGTCTTGCATGCTTGCTGACGTTTGACGAAGACTTTCTAATGTCATAGACAGGTCTTCACCCGTTAGCGAGCTGTTTAACGCAACCAGCTCCGCTTTCCAAGACATTAGTTTAGGCGTCTGGTCAGCCATCAAACTTAAACGATCGGATGCGTCACTCATTGCTTCTGGCATAGTGCCTAAGCTCTGGACAATTTGCGACTCGTCTTTACCTAGGTAGCTCAGCCATTCACGGTAAGCAGGTGTGCTTCTGAATGTGAGGTCTTTAAATGGGTGGCTAGCAGCAAACTGCGCAACGAACACTTTGCTGTTCTTGAAATCACTGGAGCTCAATACACCCTTTGCCAGTTTTTCTGCTTCTTGATCAAGAAAACGAGCAGTCTCTACCGCATCATCCGTCGCGAACAGATCCGCACCATCGCCTTGGCGATAAAACTGATTCATTTGGGCAGTGAACACCCACGAGTCGATTAAGGCAGACATCGGTGAAGTTTGATAAGCCGCTTGCTGTAAGCCCTGCTCCGCATGGATCTTCCAAAGCAAGACGTAAGATTGATGTAAGGTGTCATCAGCAGGGTAAGATTGAGCAATGAGATCGGCTGAGTCTTCTACTCGCATAAAAAACATCTTGGCGTATTCACGCGTCATGATTCGAGCATTTAGCTCTTGTTGAGTGAGAGGCGTCGTCTGAGTATCTAACTTAACTTCTAATAGAGAACAACCACTTAGCACAACACTAAGCACCAACACCATCCAACGTCGACTCGAAAATCGTAACATGTAAACCTCTGACAAAGACTAAGGGCGCGGATTGTATGAGCACTTCGTCAGAGTATTGTCAAAATTCCTACAAAAGTTAACGCTGCTTATCTAAATATTCAAACGCAGCATCTATAGAGGCTTTTATTGCCGCCTCTAGTTCTTCTAAATCGTGTTCACTGATCGCTCTCGACTGTTTCATTGTCATTTCAATGGTTGCTGCAATGATCGCTAATCGAGATGCTTTGATACTGCCAGCCACACCTTTTAAGCTATGTACAATGCGAGCAGCAGAGGTTTCATCTTTAGTGAGAAGAGATTTGAACTTCGTGTAATCATCAGCGTGATCTTGTACAAAAACACCAAGTAGCAATTCGACAGACTCAGCATCACCATCAAGCGTTTCTAGCATGTCTTCAATATCAATCGCAGGCTTTGAATCAGTGACACTTGCGATGTGTTTCTCTGCCACTGGAGCTTCCTCAGTGTTCTGCTGAACAATTTTCTGGCTTGTTACGTTAACGCCCTCTTGAGGTTGAAGGTCGGAATGTTTGCTCGTTGGCGTAATCTCCAATACAGAAGAGTCATTAGTTGGTTGTTTCACCGCAGAGAGAGCATTTTCCTTACTTGAAGCGGTTACTGGTTCAGGACTCAGTTCTTTGTCTGCTTGTTGAATCAATTTTCTCGATCTAACGCCCCACAACACTAATGTGATCATCGTTACCAAGCTTAAACCTAGCATCACTAGCAATAGGTTAAACTGACGGTCATGGAACTCAGCTTCAAGTTTAATGATCTGTTCGTTCACCGAGTTTTTCTTGATTTTATCGACTAAATAATTGAGCTGAGCGTAATCACTCAACAACGCTGAAGCATCAGCCAATAACTGTTGCAGTGCGTCTTGCTCTTCAGTTTTTAATGAATATGATTTTTCTAGAATGGAATCAAACGCACGATAAGTCGCTGACGAGCTTTGATTGTCAGAATACATCGCTTCAAAGACAACAACGCCGAATTCGTTGAGTAGCGGTTTTAGTTTAGGGGAAAGCTCTTTATCAGCGCGCAGTATCTTAATATTGTCAACGATGTCTTGAACCTGGCTTTCTATCGGGATGAACTCATCAAACTTTTCTAGGAACTGATCGGCTACATAAAGCAGTTGATTCACATCAGGGCGAAACAAGGCGTGTTGAAAATCAGATTCAATCTGCAGTCGGATCGAATAAACCAACTGAGCATCAAGTGCTAACTCATTGATACGAGAAACTCGCAGCGGCTCAGAGAAATAAAGCGATTGCCTCAATTCATTGACGCGAATACCGAGTTCTTCAATTTGAGCAAGAGAATTGGTGTAGGAACGGCTTAGATTAAGGAGAGCCAATGAAGGAAGTAGCCACAGAGCCAAGAGCACAACCAAGAAAGTGGCCGGTTTTTTAAAGCGTTTAGGCTTTGCTACTGATTGTTCCATCTATATTCCTTGTGCGTGTTAACTTGAAGCCATGACACTTGCTAAAAGACTAAGCACAAAACAAGCGACAACATATTGCTGCCGCTTTTACTCGTTAACTTCGGACTATGACTTATTGCGAGTCAGTTGGTCACGTAAGTTAGGCGGTGTGCCTTTAATCGTTAGCGTGTCTGTCTCCGGATCGTAAAAGATACGTTCGCCTAGAAGCAGACTATCAAAACTAACATTCAAACCGCCACCAGCACCAACAAATTTTGTTAGTTTACGCATAGTTGCGCGATCAGCAGGGAAACTGTCTTCTAACTCGTAGCCTTGCTCACTAGTATAGTCAAAGAAGCTTGTACCATCAGTGCTTGCTGGCAGTTCTCCAGAAAGTTCACGAACTTGAACTTCATCGCCCGCTTTTAGCTGTTCGTTACAGTAATCCGCAACCTGCTTTTTATAGCTGATCGCTTCTTCTTTTTCTAACTTAGAGTCTGAAACGAAATCTTCTACCGCTTGCATCAGTACTTGGTTTTGCTGTTTCGCATCCAAACCGACTTCAGCTTGTAAGAAATCTAAGAAGAAATCCGCGACTTTACGGCCAACACGTCCTTTAATGTAAGTTAAGTAACGGTTTGACTCTTTGTCTGTGTCGTATGTTGAAAGATCAAGGCGCGCCACAATATCCATCTTTGAGATATCAAGGTAATCAGTCGCACTGATGTCTAGCCCTTCAGTCACTTTCAAACTTTGGTTCGAAGGCAGTAAACCGATGAAAAGGTAGTCTGTCGCCAGTGATTGGTATTCAGCGAGTACCAAAGTGCCTTCGTCAGCAAATGGGTACTTCGATAACTCATCTTTTAGACGTAGCGCACTTTTTTGAGAGAAATCATAGAAACTTTGCTCTCCCGCTCGAAATTCATGCAACGACTGCTGGAATTCGCTGTCGGATTTGAAAGAACCAAACCCTTTGCCTGCTTTTGAATTAAAAACACGGTGAAGTTCAGCAACTAGGCTTTCAGATGAAGCATCGTTCTCTAGAGATTCAGCACGATAGTTAACAATCAGCTCATCCTGATCGTTCTTGCTCAGCTGGTGTAAAATTACGTTGGAAAGGTGAAGGCTCATAGTGAAAATATTACCGTTCAGGTTTCAGTTGTCGTGCATAGTAGGTTATCATAAGCCGCTTTTACTATCATTATTAGAGTCCTTATGCCGATTATATCTAAATACACAGATGATCAAGTTGAAAAAATCCTAGCTGAAGTAGGTGCTGTACTCACTAAGCACAAAGCTTCACCAGAACTTTCACTGATGATCGCTGGAAATATCGCAACCAATGTCTTAAATCAGAATGTTGCTGCTTCACAACGCAAAGGAATTGCTGAAAAATTTGCCGAAGCTTTAATCTCTTCTCTTGAAGATAAAAAGTCTCACTAAATTTGATTGACGGATAAAAGAATTATAAATGGTAGACAGCGCAAACTCATATAGCGATCGCGTATCTCGACTTGTTGGTTGGGGTCACTGGTTTGCATTTTTCAACATCATTGCTGCGATGTTGATTGGTACTCGTTATATTACTCAATCTGCTTGGCCAGAAACCCTATTGGGTCAATTTTATTTGGCTGCATCTTGGGTTGGTCATTTCGGATTTTTAGTATTCGCGCTTTATCTATTAGTGCTGTTTCCGCTCACTTTTATTCTTCCGTCGAGGAAGTTATTACGTTTGGTTGCCGTTTGCTTTGCAACCATAGGTTTAACTGTCCTACTGATTGATACCCAAACGTATCAAAATATAAACCTCCACCTGACACCTGTCGTGTGGGAGGTTTTATTCAGTGGAGAGGAGTCTGCATTCACATCTGATTTGCAACACCTCTTCATTGTTATGCCACTTATCTTCTTATTACAGCTAGGTCTGTCTGAGTGGGTTTGGCGTAAGCAACGTAAACTGTCTCATAAACACATTGGCCGTCCGATTACTGCCGTCTTCTTCTTGTGTTTTATCAGCAGCCACTTGACCTACATGTGGGCTGATGCGTATTTCTACAACCCAATTACTAGCCAGAAAGCGAACTTCCCACTGTCATACCCAATGACAGCGAAAAGCTTTATGGAAAAACATGGTCTGTTAGACCGTGAAGAGTATCTACAGCGTTTAGAAGCCAACAAAGAGAACGTAAACTTAGTTAGCTACCCGCTCGAAAAAATTCAATACAACCGCCGCAGTGATGATCTTAATATCCTGATGGTGAGTGTAAACAACCTTCGCTCTGATGCACTCAATGCCACAGCGATGCCAAACAGCTACGCATACTCACAACAATCGATCAACTTCACCAATCACTACAGTTCAAGTAACGACATGTTTGGTATCTTCGGTTTGTTCTATGGCCTTCCAAGCAGCTACGCAAGCAGCATCGAAGCTCAGGGTTCAAGTGCAGTACTGTTAGATGTATTAGATAATCACAATTATAAGTTTGCGGCTTTCAGTGGCGACAACTTTGACGATGCACTTTACTCGGAAATCATCTTCCGAGGCCGTGATATTATGCCAGAGCAAGCAACTTATGATGACAAAAGCGCGATACAAGCTTGGTCTAACTGGATTCAATCACCACAAGCTAAACGTCCTTGGTTTAACTTCATTGAGCTGACCACGCTGGATAACTTCTCTAGCTACGATTCAAGTTCAGAGTCAGACTCAACGTTAACGACAGCAGAACGTTTTGCTGCAGACTATCAAAAGTCTGCTCAAGCAGCCGATGCTCAGCTAGCAACAATCTACGCTGAACTGGAACGCTTAGAGCTAACCGACAACACGGTGGTTATCATTACTTCTAATCACGGTAGCGAGTTTAACGAAACTAAGACCAACAGCTGGGGCGCAAACTCCAATTACAGTCGTTATCAGTTACAAGTGCCACTGTTTATCAGCTGGCCTGGTAAGGCTGCTTCTGAATACACTCACCGTTCTAGTCATTTAGACGTGTCCGTAACGTTGATGCAAGAGCTATTGGGCGTATCTTCAAACCCAACAGATTTCAGTAGCGGTCGCAGCCTGTTTAATGAGCGCAAAAGAAAGTGGATTCTCGCGGGTGACTCACGTGAACTTGCCCTTGTTACCGACCAGCAAACCACGGTGTTAGATAAATTTGGTAACTACAAATTGTACGACCAGAATTACAAGCGCCTGAAAGATGTAAGCCCTCGCTTACCTGTGTTGATGCAAGGCCTGACTGAGCTACAGCGTTTCTACACAAAAAATGACTAAATAGTCACCAAACAGAAAAGGGAAGCTAATGGCTTCCCTTTTTTATTGCCGCTAATGACTAGAAAACAAGCAACCAAACAAGATTATGATAATTAAGGGTTTACAAGGCAGTCTCCCCCTTATATTATTCACGCCAATGGAGGGATGGCTGAGTGGTCGAAAGCACCGGTCTTGAAAACCGGCAACCGTTAATAGCGGTTCTAGGGTTCAAATCCCTATCCCTCCACCACTTTAAAGAAAGCCGCTGAGAAATCAGCGGCTTTTTTGCATCTAGCGTATAATCAATCGCGCCTAAGATCTGATCTTTCACAATCCCTAGAACGTTGTTGCACAATTAAGTTTAGAAACGGAACTGCCCAGTTCTGTGTTTTTTAATCAACGAGGCAAGTTTCAGGCATACCAAGTCCAGCAAGCTTATTCAGAGCTTTGTGATCCGTACCATCAATTCAGGACATCCAGCTAAACGACTTTGATCTAGGACCGAGTGGCCAGTTCTCGGCTGAATCATTCCAGTGTCTGTTTACTTTAACAAACTCGATTTTTGCTTTAATCCAATCTATCCGAACCTAACGATCTAGTGCTCTAACTGTAAGTCGATATCTGCCTATTTTATAGGATTGTGACAAACACTCTCAGATGTAGGTTACACCTTGATTTCGGTGCACCTTTAATACGATTTACACGTTCGAGTATTGTTGACTCCATTAATTTGAAGTGGGGAGTTTCTGTATCTTCAAAGGCAAACGTTTAAGGTGATTAAAGTGTTTCTTTGAACTGCTCTAAAAGTTCTTTTTGCTGGTCCGTTAATTGGGTCGGTGTATCTACGTGAATGCTGACTAATAAATCGCCGGTAACACCTTTACGGTCAGTAACGCCTCTACCTGAAACTTTAAATTTGCGTCCGCTCTGTGTGCCTGCGGGCATTTTAAGTTTAAATTTATTATCGAAGACCTTGACTTCAACTTCGCCACCGAGTGCCGCAGTTACTATATCAATATGGCTAGTACAGATTAGATTGTTTTCTTCTCTTTTTAATACTGGGTGGGGGCGCGTTTTTATGACGATTAACAAATCACCCGCGGGTCCACCGTTAGCACTAAGTCCACCTTTTCCAGAAAAGCGGATTTTTTCTCCGTCTTTTATCCCAGCAGGTATCTTAACGTTAATCTTCTTTTGCTGCCCATTCATTGGCAGGTCAACGATTTTGTCAGTCCCTTTTACCGCATCAACAAAATCAACGGTCAGATTGAACTCAAGATCTTGCCCTTTTCTAGGGCGCGCGCGACCACCGCCTCTTGCTTGTGAAAAGATATCTTCAAAACCACCGAAGCCACCACCGCCAAAACCTTGATTTTGTTGTCGGAACCCACCACTAAACATATCTTCAAAGCCACCCTGGGCAGAGTGTTGTTGGCGCTGACCAGAACCGCTGTTGTCAAACGCAGCATGACCAAACCTATCGTACTCTTGACGTTTTTCTGCGTTGGTTAAAATCTCGTATGCTTCTTTAACTTCTTTAAAGCTTTCTTCTGCACGCGCATCATCTGGATTTTTATCCGGATGATATTTCATGGCGAGTTTCTTATAAGCTTTCTTGATTTCTGTTTTCGAGGAAGCCTTAGAGACACCTAACACTTCATAATAATCTCTTTTGGACATGCTCTTTTTCTCACTAAATAAACGAAAAAAGGGCGCTCGAGTGACCTCTAACGCGCTAAATAATACTGCAATGGTATTCTTCCAAAATGAAGTGCTCAACTGTTTCTTAAAGTAAGTTCACAGTTGAGCTCCTTGTTATTTCATTTCTTCAAAGTCAGCTTCAACTACATCATCATCTACGTTTGACTGTGCGTCATTCGCATTTGATTGTACTTGTTGTTGAGTATGTTCTGTTAACGTTTTCACTGCAGTAGCAAGGGCTTGCGTTTTGCTATCAATAGCTTCTTTGTCATCCAAAGTACATGCATTTTCAAGTTCTGATATCGCTGTTTCTATCTGATGTTTATCATCAGCAGCCAGGCTTGAGCCTACTTCTTCTAATTGCTTGCGAGTAGCATGAATTAATTGGTCCGCTTGGTTTCGAGCAACAACTAAATCTTCGAACTTTTTATCCGCTTCTTTATTTACTTCTGCTTCTTGAACCATTTTCTCAATCTCAACATCACTCAAACCACCAGAGGCTTGAATAGTGATTTTTTGCTCTTTGCCCGTAAGCTTATCTGTTGCAGACACATTTAAAATGCCATCAGCATTCAAATCAAAGGTCACTTCAATTTGAGGTAAACCACGAGGTCCAGATTGAATACCTTCTAGGTTAAATTGTCCTAAAGATTGATTTAACCCAGCTTGTTTACGCTCGCCTTGTAAGACATGAATCGTCACAGCGCTTTGGTTATCTTCCGCTGTAGAGAATATTTGATTCGCTTTTGTTGGAATTGTTGTATTTTTCTCTACTAGTTTGGTCATCACTCCGCCCATGGTTTCTATACCTAGGGATAGTGGCGTAACGTCGAGTAACAATACATCTTTAACATCACCTACAAGTATGCCACCTTGTACAGCTGCACCCATAGCAACTGCTTCATCAGGGTTAACATCTTTGCGTGGCTCTTTGCCGAAGAATTCTGTTACCTTTTTTTGCACCATCGGCATGCGTGTTTGACCGCCCACCAAAATGACATCATCAATATCAGTTATAGAAAGTTCAGCATCTGCCAAAGCAACTTTCAATGGTTCTAAAGAACGTTGTACAAGGTCATCAACAAGTGATTCCAATTTAGAACGTGTTACTTTTACGTTCATATGTTTAGGCCCTGAAGCATCTGCAGTAACATAAGGAAGATTCACATCTGTTTGCTGAGTTGAAGACAATTCAATCTTTGCTTTTTCAGCCGCTTCTTTTACACGCTGCATGGCTAAAGGATCATTCTTAAGATCAATACCCTGTTGTTTTTTGAATTCATTAACCAAGTAATTAATCATTCTGTTATCGAAGTCTTCACCACCTAGATGAGTGTCACCATTTGTCGCAAGCACTTCGAAGGTTTTTTCACCATCAGCTTCATCAATCTCAATGATTGAAATATCAAATGTACCACCGCCCAAGTCATAAACTGCAACAGTGCGGTCACCTTCGTTTTTATCAAGACCGTACGCTAGTGCAGCTGCTGTTGGCTCGTTAATAATACGCTTAACTTCTAAACCAGCGATACGACCTGCATCTTTTGTTGCTTGACGCTGTGCATCGTTAAAATAGGCAGGGACTGTAATAACCGCGCCAGTAACCGTCTCACCAAGGAAGTCTTCCGCTGATTTCTTCATTTTCTTTAGAATTTCAGCTGAAACTTGAGATGCAGACATTGATTGACCTTTTGCTTCAACCCACGCATCACCATTCTCCGCTTCTACGATTTTATAAGGCATAATTTCAATATCACGCTGCACTTCTTTATCTTTGAAGCGACGTCCAATCAGACGCTTAATTGCAAACAATGTGTTTTCAGGATTGGTTACAGCTTGACGCTTTGCTGGTTGACCAACCAATGTCTCACCATCGGTATACCCTACAACAGATGCTGTTGTGCGTTCGCCCTCTGCATTCTCGATAATACGAGGGGTCTCTCCATCTAATACAGAAACACAAGAGTTAGTTGTACCTAAATCGATGCCAATAATTTTACTCATAATAATACCCTTATTAATTTGCATAAGATTTCTTGTGCAAATTTTAAGTTTGATTTCTTAAAATCAAACTTCACTCTACTTATCTAATTAAAACAATGCTTTATGCAATCATTGCTCTTCGTGAACATCAACAGAGTGATGACTCAGGATATCTTTAGCTACAGCAGCCTCTCCTTCATCAAGGTCTAAAACGATCAAAAACTTGTCCATCTTAACCGCCGTTTCATATTTGACTACACTATCTTTCGGTATCCCCACGCTGACCAATGCACCACCTAGAGCACTAAAGCCACCCGTAATCGCAGCACCCTCGATAGCTCCTACAAATGCTGACACTAAAGGTCCAGCAACAAGCAGTGCACCAAACGTTGGAACCCAAAACATTCCAGATCCCAATAATGCACCCCATATCCCGCCCCATAATGCGCCAGATTTACCCCAGGTTTTCACTCGATCACGCATGTTATAAAAGCCAGTAGCGTGTTCTTCTTTTTCTAACCCTTTGCCAACAATAGACATATGATTTACATCAAAGCCACTGTTGACTAAAGTTGTTATCGCTTCTTCCGCTTCTGCGTGTGTATTAACTACAGCTACAACCTTATTTTTTTTCATGCTTATTTCCAATTAATCTATTTAATAATGACGATCGAGAACCAATGAATGAAACCTCATGAGGGTTCATCATTCTTCTCATCACAAAACACGAACTACAAAAGAGGCAGTACCTCTACGTAATTAAGCGAGCAAGGTTACCCAAATCAGCCTATCGCCCTGTGTTGATGAGGAGAAGTTTAAGTAAGCAGGAAATGTAAATCATAATACAACCATAAAATACCTATAAAACCTCAATAAAAACATTAACAAACAATTGCTTAGTAATAATTATTTATAATTACTTTATGTCACATGAGCATTATTTTATGAGTTCTGAATAACAGGAGAGGTAAAGTTATCAAGTTCGAGTGAGTATCAAGAAATGAGCTAAGATAATTTATGATGATTGATTTTCTAGATGACGATATTCGCCTAAATATTGGAGATGGCAGATTTTGTTGTTTAATTCGGTGAGGAAGCAACAAAGCCCGTTGTCAGTTACGAGACGATATTGGTGTAAAAAGTATGGTTCAATTTATTGTAAGAAGCAGTTAAGCAATGAATGTCATCTAAGCGTTGATTCATGCACTCATATATTTCGAGAATTTATACGATGGCGAAAAATAGGTCATCATACAAGGTCACATCAGACACAATATACCTATTCCCAATCAAACATACTTTTGAACAATACAGGTAATCAAATAAAAAAATCCAGAGGCTTCATCTATGTCTCTGGATTTCTAAATTTGGCTTGAGCGCTACTTTAATTAAGCGTTTTCTTGCTTAGTTTCTTGCTGCTCTGCTTGCTTCTTTTGTTCAGCTTCTTTTGCTTTTTCTTCGTGGTTTGAACCACCACATCCGCCACAACAGCTCATAATCATTCTCTCTTTGATTGTATTTAAGTCATTCACTGCAGACATAATATTAAAGATGCATTTTAAATGCAACTTTAAAGTCGTCAATATTGAACATTCGCAATTTGTAGTAATTTAAGCTTTTGGTTTTATTAAAATTGGTAAGTACAACACAACGAAACAACTGTACGCGACAACCCACAAAGCACTGGATAAGGTGATGATAGAGACAATATTATGGGTAAAGTATCCACCAAACACTCGAACAATAAAGGCAAAAACAATGGCGATTAACGCCGCAGTCATTATTTTACCAATCGCAATAGCTCGACCTGTATGTCCAAGAGAGACACGTGAGATCATTGATAAGATCATCACTCCCATTCCACCAACGGTTAAGGCATGAATCGCTTGTGATTGCGTGACCAATGACGAAATGATTGAAACGCCATACAAGACCAATCCTAACGAAATGGCCCAGTAGCTTAAGTGTAAAGACCACA
This sequence comes from Vibrio sp. G-C-1, assembly GCF_021728015.1. Classification (NCBI taxonomy): domain Bacteria; kingdom Pseudomonadati; phylum Pseudomonadota; class Gammaproteobacteria; order Vibrionales; family Vibrionaceae; genus Vibrio; species Vibrio sp. G-C-1. The sequence goes on from NZ_JAKKCR010000009.1 coordinate 27,824, forward strand.
CAAGAGGAGTCTTAAAAGCGACCCATATTTTCCACCTTACCGCCCTAACCGCATTTGCCAAGCCACTGACAATAAACACGAAAGCAACGAGACTTTGTGGAACTGGAAGTATCTGAGAGCTCAACACAACGGCGAAAATCGTGCTCACGATGCTCAGCTTTTCAAGCCATGGTAATGCAGGGGTTCGTGGTGTCTGTGTGCCATTAGCGGTAAACATAGGAAAAACTCGCCCACCCATAATGCACATGACTAGGGTCACCAACAGCACCATGCTTGTGCTAGCTTGTGAAATTAAGAGTGGCTGCTGAAATAAAACGCCATAGTGCATTGCGGCATTGGCAAAAGTCATTAGCAATAAAATGGGGACGAACAACAAGTTTCGCCAAAGCTTCACACTGACAATATTGTGAGCAAGATAAATTACAGCGATAGGTAAAAACAGTAAATCGAGTCCAGCTACCAGCCAAGGGCTTAGAACTTCAGGCAGGAACATGGCTATTCTTGCACACAACCAGATAGCCAGAAGTATCATTAACCCGCGTCCGTTAATGCTGCGGACACCCGTCCAATTTTGTACGGCCGTCAGTAAAAAACCAACCACGACAGTGGCTGCAAAGCCAAACAACATTTCATGAATATGCCACCACATTGCGCCACCATAAACATTTAAGGTTGCGCTGCCATTCCAAAACGCGGCCCACCCGACTAACGCTGCAATACTAAAAAGTGATGCAAACAAAAAAAATGGTCGAAACGCGAGTTCAAAAAATGCCGTCATTGAAACGCCATTGTTGGGGTTTTGATTTAAATCTTTCATCATCGTAAACCTAGTGAGTAAACAAAACTTGCTTACTTTTAAATAACTTCAACCGCCAAGAGTTGCCCTAGCTTGTAGCTGTGCCCTTCGCCAAGGAGATCTTGCAAGCTATAAGCATCTAAGCTTTTGTAAAAACACTCTTGAGCTTCAGCAAAGATAGTTTTCAATTGGCAATTTGGTGTAATGACACAGCTATTATCCTCGCCAAAACATTCAACCAAGTTACGTTTGTCTTCTAACTCTCGAACTAACGTACCTATGTTGATCTGACTTGGATGGCAACTGAGTTTCAAACCACCATTTTTTCCTCTTGTGGCGATCAGATGTCCTTTGAGGTTGAGTTGCTGAACGATCTTCATTAAGTGGTTTTTAGAAATACCATAGCTGTTAGCAATGTCGCCGATGGTGCTAAGAGATTGGTTGTTGATCGCTAAATAGATCAGCACTCGTAGGGAGTAATCAGTGTAACGTGTGATATGCATGGTGGGATATTTCACTCTATAAGATGCATTCATTATGAATCTTATAGGCAGCAAAGGCAAGTTAACCCTAATGAGGAATGGTGGCTACACACCAAAAGCTAAGGCTTCGGTCCTAATTACGTTCCTCACATCAGTTGTATTCTATCATTTCTCCATTTTCCTTCCTCAAACGATACCTAATCCCTTAAGTCGAAACGATCAGGAACATTTTTCGATGTATTTTCACTCTAACCATATAAAAATGCACAAACTTGTTCATAAAAAAAGCAGTCAGTTGATAAGGGTATTTACAAGCGAATCACACCCCTATATTATTCGCGCCATTGGAGGGATGGCTGAGTGGTCGAAAGCACCGGTCTTGAAAACCGGCAACCGTTAATAGCGGTTCTAGGGTTCAAATCCCTATCCCTCCACCACATTAAAGAAAGCCGCTGAGAAATCAGCGGCTTTTTTGTATCTGGAGATCACACAAGCTCACCGCTCAACTGCTAACAGCAAATACGGCCTTCAATAACTGCATGTGAATTGGAACCAGATCTTGGTGCTGAGTTCGGTACCCGCCACCGACTACGCATGCCATCGGAATAGACTCTGATTTCGCTAATTCAGTCATCAAACAGTCGCGTTCAAATATCCCTTTTGTCGAAACATTCAAGTAACCCAATTCATCGTCTTGATGGATATCGATCCCCGCATCATAAATAATCAGATCAGGTTGATGGTGAGCAATCGCTAACTTAGTGACTTGTTCAAAACAACGTAAGAACTCTTCATCCTCTGTTTCACGACTTAACGGCACATCTAAATCAGACAGCGGTTTTCGTGCAGGGAAGTTTTTGTCGCAGTGGAACGACAAAGTAATGATGTCGTCATTCTCTTGGCAAAGAGTCGCTGTGCCATCACCATGATGAACATCGCTGTCGACGATAAGCACTTTACCGATATGCTCAAAGGTCAGCGCGTGTTTTGCCGCTAACACCAAATCGTTCAACAAACAAAAGCCACTGCCAAAATCATGATGCGCATGATGATAACCACCACTCAAATGAATCGCTAAACCACTCTCTATTGCCATTTCAGCGGCCAAGCAGGTTCCACCACTTGAGTAGAGTGTTCTTTCGATAAGTTGTTCGCTCCACGGGAAACCGATGCGTCTCATCTTTGCTGCAGGCAAATTACCAGACACAAGCAAATCGACATATTCGCTATCGTGTACTTGTTTTACTTGCTCAACTGAAACTGGCGTTGGCTGGAACATTTCGAATGCATTACCCCATTGTGGATCGCTACCCATTAACGCTTCAACAGCACTGTGTAACAACTGATATTTGTTAATCGGGTAACGGTGACCTTCTGGTAAAGGTAACTGCGAATAGATTGGGTGGTAAATTAAAGGAATCATAATCAGGTTAATTGCGTATCTTTCTCAAAATCATAACAGTCTCAGCCTAGGCGACAACCTTAATTGATGATAATAATTATCATTATCTTAGCTTTAAAAAGAGACAGCAATGAAAAACCTAATACTCATCTTTGGGGTGATCTGCGGCTCAGTAGCAGCAGTAATGATTTTTATAGGAATGCTAATGGCCAGTTGGTGGAGCGTTGATTTTCTCGTGTTAAGCCATCAAACTTAACTAATTGAACTAAAAAGGAATCACCATGAGCGTTATTTTCATTACTGGAGCAAATCGCGGGATTGGCTTAAGCCTGACTCAACAATACTTGGAAGGTAGCCATAAGGTGTACGCGACTTATCGTGATGCCAATTCAGCAAAAGAACTGCTCTCTCTCGCAGACCACAATAGCAACCTGACCTGCATTCAATTAGAGATAACCGATTACCAAGCGGTGAGCCACCTCACTTCGCAAATAGAGTCGATTGATATCTTGATCAACAACGCTGGCTACTATGGTCCTAAAGGTTATGGTCTGGGTAATACCGATGTCGAAGAGTGGCGCCGTGTATTCGAAGTCAACACCATTGCGCCATTAAAGCTTGTCGAGACTCTATTACCTCTTATAGAAAGTAGTGACGTCAAAAAGATCGCCTGCCTGTCTTCCAGAGTCGGTAGCATGTCAGAGAACACCTCAGGAGGCGGCTACATCTATCGCTCCTCCAAAGCCGCTCTAAACTCCGTTGTGAAGAGCTTAAGTAACGACTTAACCGATAACGGCGTTACGGTGTTAGCACTGCATCCAGGTTGGGTACAGACTGAAATGGGCGGCCCTAATGCTCTGATCGACACCGACACCTCAGCTTCTGGGCTTATAAAAGTCATCGAGTCCGCGAATACTGAAGTAAGTGGTCACTTCTTCAATTTCGATGGCAGCAAAATAGACTGGTAACCCGCAGATGAATGATGGCCCTCTCTCAAACCTAGTTAAGCACTCAACACTGTTTTGTCTGACGGTGATGCTAACCGGCTGTTTCAGTGATGGCCCCGGAGACTTATTCGACGACTACCAAACAAAGATAGCCAGAGTACAAGATGCTGACGAGATAAAAGAGGAACGGGAATTTGAAAGCCTACCGAGAAAACGAGAACTGCTGCTTGACGTGCCCTCGCTTTCTATCGGTTTAATCGACAGTTACCAGCTTCGTCAGTGTGGATTGTTCAATCTGATTGCAGAAAGAAATTCGGTTCTTGGGAAAGTCGCGGATGAGTTTCGTAATTACGATTATCAAGTCGCCCTACTTGCAGGTGTCGGGAGATGCTTATCCGGTAGCGAATTAGACCCTGAGGTCGTAGAACTACTCAGAGAAATCGAGCAGCAGAAGCTCGCACAGTTTCCGCGGCACCAGTGGAATCTAATCTATGCCAGCGATGCGATGCAGTCACAAATGCGTGGTAGTCAGTGGTTACACGCTGATATCGGCGATCAAGTACGACAAACCAGTGATGCCTTAGAACATATCAATCAAGCGTTAAACGTTCCGCTCGTTTCGGGAAAGACTACTGAGGTTCAAGAAGTATTAGAAAAGAGCTCTACGCTCGGGGATTTATACTACTCGCTCACGCGAGCTTCAGCCGAACTTGATACCATCACCAAACAGCTGACAACTTTTGATGACAATATCATCTGTGGTAAACAACGAGATACGACTAAGTTTCGCTATATCAACAATGTGTTCGAGCAGCAATATATAGGCAAAGTTCAGCCGTACATGGCGCAATTAGATGGCTACTATCAGCAGTTAGCCCCGCAACTTGGTATGTTTGACGCGCAGCCTGACTTGCACAGTTATTACTTTCCCATCAAAGATGCGCATCACGCCTTTCGATCATCAACTCGTCGCCATGTAGACTATTGGCAGCAGCTGTTTAAACGTTGTGGGCGCAAGGTCGGTCGTTAATATTGATTCCCAATATCAATAATGGGTGTTGTTAGCTTTCAGTTTCTAACTGATTAACTTTTAGCGCCTTTCTTCGCGTAAGTCTTCTTCCTTGTCCCACCGCCTTTACGGCGCTTGAATGCTGGTCTTTCAACTTTAGGAAGATGACGCAGGGATTCAGGGACTTCACCTGTTTTTACCTTACCCATTAAGCCATCGATCTTACTTTCTAGCGCTTGCATGAAGGGTTGATACGCTTGGTTTCGCTCAGCCATACCTTGCAACTGATGCTCCCAGTGAGCTGTCATGTCGGGAAAGGTCGAGTCTTCAGGTAAAGCATTAATCAAACCTCTACCTGCAGGGCTACTATGGATGCTTTTACCTTGTCGCGTTAACAGTTGTCTCTTGAACAAAGTATCTAGAATACCCGCTCGGGTTGCTTCCGTTCCAAGGCCATCGGTCTCTTTCAAAATGGCTTTAAGGTCTTTATTTGCAACAAAGCGCGCGATACCTGTCATCGCTTGTAGCAAGGTCGCTTCCGTGAAGTGCTTTGGTGGTTCGGTTTTCTTATCACCAATCACGCCTTCACGACACGTCAACACGGTTCCTTTATCCAATGGAGGAACCGTATCCGTACCATCACCTTTTTCTTCAGTGTCCGTTTTCCCCATCAACACTTTCCAGCCCGGGTGGATAAGCTGACGTCCTTTAGCTATGAACACGCCACCAGCGATATCAAAAACCAGCTTAGCATCGGCAAAAACCGCAGGTGGATAGAATTGCATTAGATACTGTCGAGCGATTTGCTGATAGATTTTCATCTCGTTGGCAGACAGGCCGTTCACCGATGACTTTTTCGGAGTAGGAATTATCGCGTGGTGAGCATCGACCTTGCTGTCGTTCCATGCTTTGGATTTAAGAGAAAGATCCGCACCTTGAGCACCACTTTGCAGCTCTTTCGCATTGTTAGCGATAGCATCCACGACCGACTCTCTTTGTGAGTAGTGATCTTTAGGTAGATAGCGGCTGTCAGAACGCGGGTAAGTGATGAGTTTGTGTTTCTCGTACAACGACTGACAAGTGTCGAGTACCTGTTGAGCACTCATTCCAAAACGCTTGGACGCATCAATCTGCAGAGCTGACAGCGAATAAGGGAGCGGTGCCGCTTGTTTGCTTTGCTTTTGCTCTGATTCTGTCACCGTTGCAGGTTGATTCGCAATTCGGTTAGCCACGTTCTCAACCAGCTTTCGATTGAGCACGCGGCCTTCTTCATCTTGCCAAGGTTTACATGCTTCGCTTGGTTTCCAACGCGCTCGAATATCAAAGCTCTGGCCGTTGTTTTGATAAGGGATCAAAGCGTGCAGAGTGAAGTAATCTTTAGGAATGAAATTCTCGATTTCTTCATCACGTCTTACAACCAAACCAAGTACTGGTGTTTGCACTCGCCCTACCGACAACACGCCTTGGTAACCCGCCTTTTGACCAAGCAAGGTATACGCGCGAGTCATGTTCATGCCATACAGCCAATCGGCTCTAGAGCGTGCTAAAGCAGAAATAGACAGTGGAATAAAGTCGCGGTTGCTGCGCATTTGAGAGAGCGCACGCTTCACCGCTGGTAAGTTCAAATCGCTGATCAGCAGCCTGTCCATCGACTCTTTCTTGGCCTTGGATACCTTGCAGTAGTCGATCACTTCATCGACTAACAGCTGCCCTTCTCTATCCGGGTCACCCGCATGGACAATTTGGGTCGCGTCCTTCAATAGCTTTCGGATCACCGTAAGCTGTTTACTTGACGTCTTACGCGGTCTTAACTGCCATTGCTCTGGCACAATAGGGAGATCGGCTAGGTTCCACTTCTTATAACGGTCGTCATAGGCGTCCGGCTCAACTTGCTCCAATAAGTGTCCAATACACCAAGTCACCACATCCCCATTGCCACATTTGATAAACCCTTGGTCTTTCTTCTGTGGATTCGGTAGTGCGGCGGCAATGGCGCGGCCTAGGCTTGGTTTTTCAGCAATGATAAGACGAGACATGTTTTTCCAGATGCTACAAACAATTAGGGCCACATTATCTAATGTGGCCCCTAGAAATCAAGGAAAACTGGTTGTTTATACAGTTAGCATTCCACTATTCAAGCTTCAGCTTTCTTTACAAGAACTCGACGAACTTTGAGAAGTCACGTTCTGGCGCTTTCATTGGCGTACAGCCCGGAGTACCCAAATATAGGAAACCAACGATTTCATCGTCGCCTTCTAGGCCGAAAGCTTGGTGAACTTCCGGGTGGAACATCCACTTACCTGAGCGCCAAAAACCTTGGAAACCTTGAGCGACGGCAGCCATTTGCATGGCTTGTGCAGCGCAACCCGCAGATAGGTGTTGTTCGAACGCGGGCACTTTTTCGTGCTCAGTTACCTTTGCGATGATAGTGATAACCATTGGTGCTCGAAACGGCGCTTTTTTAACTTTCTCAATGACCGCTTCTTCGCTCTCGTCAGCTTGTGCCGCACGAACCAAAATATCAGAGAGCTTCTGTAACCCTGAGCCTTGTGCGATAACAAAGCGCCATGGTGTCAATGCGCCGTGGTCTGGAGCACGTAAGCCCGCTTTAATGATATTTTCTAACGCCACACCTTCAGGTGCCGGATCAGAGAGTTTTGCGATTGAGCGTCTGTTGAGCAATAGATCCAAAGCATCCATTTGAAGTCCTTACTAATTTTTATTGTTTGTATAGTTGAACTGTAGCACAGAATACAAACGATAATAAATCTCAACGGCTGTCCAATTGACACAATAGTTCAAACAATACTGAAAACAATAAAGGCTCCTAAATCTATGACTTAGGAGCCTTATTTATCTGTCTAGTCCAAGCTTAGTTACCCGTCTAGTTCAGCTTATTGAACTTTCTGATTCAAACTTATCAAACGAGAACATTCTGTTTGTTGTTAGAGCTTAATCGCCAGCTCAACACCTTGTCGAATCGCACGCACGGCATCCAGTTCACCCGCGTAATCGGCACCGCCTATCACGTGCAGTTTGCCACCAAACTCTTGCCACATGTCTTCGAATGGACGAACTGAAACTTGACCCGCACACACGATAACGGAATCGGCATCGAGTACCTGATCTTTCTTACCAATGCTGATGTGCAGACCTTGGTCGTCAATCTTGTTGTAGCTCACGCCACCAAGTAAGTTCACACCACGTTTTTCTAATGTGCGTTTATGAATCCAACCTGTAGTCTTACCCGGACCTTTACCGACACGACCCGCTTTACGCTGCATCACCCAAACCGTTTTGTCACTGAACGAATCAGGGTAAGGATAAAGTCCACCAGGGTGTTCCATATTCTTATCAATGCCCCACTCATGCAGCCAGTCATCCAAGCTGTGAGAAGTCGGCTCTGTCAGCATAGTTGCCACATCAATACCGATACCACCGGCACCAACAATCGCGACTTTTTCGCCTACTGGTGTCTTTTCACGAATCAAGGTTTGATAATCGATTACGTTTTCTTGGTCAATCCCTTCAATATCAAGCTTTCTTGGCTCAACACCGGCAGCCATCACGACTTCATCGTACTTCAACAACATCTCAAACGTCGCTTCAGTATCCAGTTTTAAGTTCACGCCTGATGCGTCGATTTGATTAGCAAAGTAACGAATCGTTTCTCTGAACTCTTCTTTACCCGGAATCTGCATTGCCAATCTAAATTGTCCGCCGATACGGTCATTTTTCTCTATCAGATCAACCTTATGCCCACGCTGTGCCAACGTTGTTGCACAAGCTAAACCTGCTGGCCCAGCACCGACGACGGCAATGGTTTTGGTTGCTTGAGCTGGTTGCACAACAATTTCAGTTTCGTAACAAGCGCGAGGGTTCACCAAGCAGCTCGCTCGTTTGCCTTTGAATACGTTATCAAGACACGCTTGGTTACAACCGATACAGGTGTTAATGAACTGAGCTTGGTCTTGAGCGGCTTTATTAACGAAATCAGGGTCAGCCAAGAATGGACGAGCCATTGATACCATGTCGGCCTGTCCTGAACTGAGGATACGTTCGGCCTCTTCTGGCGTGTTGATTCGGTTACATGTCACCACTGGGATCGACACATATGGTTTTACTTTTTCCGTCACCCAAGAGAATGCCCCTCTTGGAACTTGTGTCGCGATAGTCGGAACACGAGCTTCATGCCAACCAATGCCGGTATTAATAATGGTCACGCCCGCTTCTTCTAGCTTCTGAGCTAGAAGTACAACATCTTCGAACGTACTGCCTTGCTCAACCAAATCCAGCATCGATAAGCGGAAAATAATGATGAAATCTTTACCCACCGCTTCGCGAATCGATTTAACGATCTCTAATGGGAAACGCATGCGCTTCTCATAAGAACCGCCCCATTCGTCATAACGCATGTTGGTACGCTTACAGATAAATTGGTTAATCAAGTAGCCTTCAGAGCCCATGATCTCAATGCCGTCATAGCCAGCAACCTGAGCTAGCTCTGCACTGTTGGCAAAAGCACCGATGGTCTTTTTAATTTGACGAGGGCTCATCTCACTCGGTGCAAACTTAGCGATTGGCGCTTTGATGCCCGAAGCACTTTGCGCGAATGGGTGCATTGCATAGCGGCCAGCATGTAGCAACTGAAGGGCAATTTTACCGCCATGCTTATGCACGGCCTCGGTAACAACTTGGTGAGCTTTTGCGTGCTTAACTTTACTGAACTCAGCACTAAATGGGGTCAATCTGCCACGTAAATTAGGAGAGAAACCACCGGTAACAATAAGGCCAACGCCTCCTTTTGCTCGCTCTTCATAAAACGCGGCAAGCTTGTGGAGGCCTTCTTTATTTTCTTCTAAACCCGTGTGCATTGATCCCATCAATACACGGTTACGTAACTGAGTAAATCCAAGATCGAGTGGTTCGAGTAAATGTGGGTACATGGCAGACATCACTTCTATTATTATATCCTTGTGGTCTGACCACAATATAACTCAATCACCAAAAGTTCAAACAACCGTTTACATTTTTGTAACACCGATCATAATGCTGAAGGTATTAATCGTTCAGAAACCCTTAATTTGTCTACACTTAATGAGAATATATATCGATTAACAATTCTTGGTGTAGTTTGAGCTAGGGAATTATCGTAGGATACTAAGCAGTTCATATTATTGAGATTAATAGTACTGTTGCTTGTTAAAGCCACGTGATCTCACTGCGGAGACATAATGAAAAAGATATTCAAATTTATAGGTATGATCTTTAAAGGGATTTGGAAGCTCATCACGTTTGTGCGTCTTGCGCTCGTTAACCTCTTCTTTTTACTCAGTATCGCCATCATCTACTTTGTATACTTCCACTCAGACACAGCTCAGCCCACTGTTCCACAGGAATCGGCTTTAGTACTTAACTTGTCTGGTCCTATCGTGGAGCAAAGTCGCTATATCAACCCGATGGATTCGGTCACAGGTTCACTGCTTGGCAAAGACCTTCCGAAAGAGAACGTCCTGTTTGATATTGTTGAAACGATTCGCTACGCCAAAGACGATGACAACGTTACTGGTATCGTTTTAGCACTCAAAGAACTGCCAGAAACCAATCTGACCAAGCTTCGCTACATTGCTAAAGCACTCAACGAGTTCAAAGCAACAGGCAAACCAATTTATGCGGTGGGTGACTTTTACAACCAAAGCCAATACTACCTAGCCAGCTACGCAACTAAAGTCTTCCTATCACCAGATGGTGGGGTTCTTCTTAAAGGTTACAGCGCCTATTCGCTTTACTACAAAACGTTATTAGAGAAGCTAGACGTCAACACGCACGTGTTCCGTGTTGGTACCTATAAGTCAGCTATCGAGCCTTTCATTCGTGACGACATGTCAGATGCAGCGAAAGAATCTGCTTCTCGTTGGTTAGGTCAACTGTGGGGCGCATACGTTGATGACGTAAGCAACAACCGTCAGATCGACGCGAAAACGCTGAATCCAAGCATGGACTCTTTCTTAAAAGACCTTGAGTCGGTTGATGGCGATATCGCAAAACTGGCAGAGAAGCTTGGTTTAGTTGACGAACTGGCGACTCGCCAGCAAGTACGACTAGAGCTTGCTGACGTCTTCGGCAGTGATGGTCAAGACAGCTATAACGCGTTTGGGTACTACGAGTACCGTACAACCATGCTTCCCGACCTAACCAGTGAATCGCACGATGTTGCTGTGATTGTTGCTAGCGGCGCAATTATGGATGGTAAGCAGCCACGTGGCACCGTTGGTGGTGACACCACAGCAGCACTACTTCGCCAAGCGCGCAACGACGACAAAGTAAAAGCCGTTGTACTTCGTGTAGACAGCCCAGGTGGTAGCGCATTTGCTTCAGAAGTGATTCGCAATGAAATAGAAGCGATCAAGCAAGCGGGCAAGCCGGTTGTTGTCTCTATGTCTAGCCTTGCCGCTTCGGGTGGTTACTGGATCTCGATGGGTGCGGACAAGATCTTGGCTCAACCAACGACCTTAACTGGTTCGATTGGTATCTTTAGTGTTATCACAACTTTCGAAAAAGGGTTGAACGATATTGGTGTTTACACTGATGGCGTTGGTACGTCGCCTTTCTCTGGTCTTGGTATTACGACTGGGCTTAGCGACGGCGCGAAAGATGCGTTCCAAATGGGCATTGAAAACGGTTACCGCCGATTCATCAGCCTAGTTGGAGAGAATCGCGGCATGGAAGTCGATGCTGTCGACCAGATCGCTCAAGGCCGAGTATGGACTGGCCAAGATGCAATCCAGAAAGGTCTAGTCGATGAAATTGGTGATTTTGATGATGCGATTGCGGCAGCGGCTTCACTTGCAGAGCTTGAAACCTACAACATCTACTGGGTAGAAGAACCACTTTCAACGACTGAACAATTTATTCAAGAGTTTATGAATCAAGTTCAGATGTCGATAGGCTTTGATATCGAATCAATGATTCCAAGCAGTTTACAACCTGTTACTCAGCAGTTAGCTCAAGATAGCCAGCTGTTAGGCAACTTTAACGACCCACAAGGCCGATACGCTTTTTGCTTAAACTGCCAAGTTCAATAAGATAAGCTCAACGCTTTGTTACCAAGAGGCGCCTCTGTGTGAGGCGCCTCTTTTTATTGCATGATAATTCGCTATAATCGCCCCCCTGTTCCCTATATCACACTAAGTATTAAACGCCATGGAAAGAAAACACATCTATATCGCGTATACCGGCGGCACAATTGGCATGCAGAAGTCTTTGGACCACGGCTATGTCCCAGTCGCAGGTTTTATGGATAAGCAGCTAGCTGGCATGCCTGAATTCCATCGCCCAGAAATGCCTGAGTACACCATTCATGAATACTCTCCATTAATGGACTCTTCAGATATGACGCCACTTGATTGGCAGACTATCGCTGATGATATTCGCGCGAACTACGATAAGTACGATGGTTTCGTTATCCTACACGGTACAGACACGATGGCTTACACCGCCTCTGCTCTGTCTTTCATGCTGGAAAACCTCGGCAAACCTGTGATTGTTACGGGCTCTCAGATCCCATTGGCAGAGTTACGTTCAGACGGACAAGCAAACCTGCTGAATGCTCTGCACATTGCAGCGAACTACCCGATCAACGAAGTGACACTGTTCTTCAACAACAAGTTGATGCGCGGTAACCGCAGCACAAAATCACACGCAGATGGCTTCAATGCGTTTACCTCTCCAAACCTAACCCCATTGCTAGAAGCGGGTATCAATATCCAGATCAGCAATAACGTTAAGGTAAACGAGCAACCTGAAGGTGCTTTCAAGGTTCATAACATTACTCCGCAACCCATCGGCGTAATCACTATGTACCCAGGTATCTCACATGAGGTGATTCGCAACACGCTACTACAGCCTGTTAACGCAATGATTTTGCTTACTTTTGGTGTTGGTAACGCACCACAAAATCAAGAGCTACTTCAGCACTTAAAAGATGCATCAGAACGAGGTGTGATTGTAGTGAACCTAACTCAGTGTTTGGCCGGTAAAGTCAATATGGGTGGCTACGCGACGGGTTGTGCACTAGCAGAATCTGGAGTTATCAGTGGTTACGATATGACACCAGAAGCGGCACTGGCGAAGTTACATTACCTGTTGAGCCAAAACTTAAGCTACGAACAAGTGAAGGATCAAATGCAACAAGTGTTGCGCGGTGAGATGAGTTTATAAGCTTGTTCAGCTATAGGTTTAGAGGTTTAGAGCTATAGGTTCAGAGGTTTAGGTTTAGGTTTAGGTTTAGCTATAGGTTTAACCAAAACCTTCGCATTAACCCAGTCGTTTCATGGGTATCGCAGGCGTTTAACGTGAACTAAATCGTTTTATTGCTTATAAATAAACGGCTTAACAGCTAAAGGGGTGGCACAGTGCCGCCCCTTTGTTGTAATTTAAGCCTAATGATTCGGGTTAACCCTAACAATATCTTCTTGGTCTGACTTAAATTGCTTCTTAAGCTCAGACTTAGATTTAAAGCTAATATCACCACCAGCTGCAATTGTCATATGTTGAGCTTCGGAGTTATGTTTAGATTGATATAACATAACTGCTTGCATACAAGAGTCGCGCTGTTCTTTAGAGAGCGCCGTACCTTCTGGCCATTTACCCGTCTCAACGGCGTAAGTTAAACGTTCGTAGACCTCGGGTGTCATTGCGCTAAGAAGTTGTTCTGCATCCATGATAAAGCCTTAGTTTTAACAATTTTCACCAGAAAATAACCCGTAACAGAATTGAGTCAAGAACCTGACCGATAATAAGTGCATTCGATCACAAGTGAAGGAATATGAAAATGATGAAACGGTTGGCGATTAGCCTATTACCTTTCACTCTGGTTGGGTGTCTTGAAGGAAATAAAAATACCGATCAACTCTGTCAAAGTAATCCGGGGCTGCAGTGTGAGGAATTGAACATGAACGATGGGCAATGTCGCGTCGCACGTACCGACCTCATCTGGCATCGATTTGAAGTTCAGAAGCAGCCCTCCGAAGCCAATAAGATTAAAGAGTTCAAGTTAGTCACTGCGTACAAAAAGTGCCTAGAGCTTGCGGCGCAGATCGAGACGATTGATCAATCTAAGCTGCAAGAGCGTCGCTTTACTTCTTTAATGCACAGCATCGAAGAGTCTGAGCGTATTGTAGATGAACTATCACAATCCAATACACCGGAAACGCTTTACTTCTTGTGGTCACAAACCGGGGACACCAACGCCAGACGCAGTTTCCTACAACTAGAAGGGAAAGAAGTGTTAAATACGGCAGAAATGCAATATGCCTTAGCCACCTTCTATACCACCCGCGATCATGCAAAAACGCTTAAGCTACTCAATAATGCGTTAACGCTTTCAAATGGTTCGGTCGTCAACACTGAAATCTTCAAGTCGATGGCCAGTATCAACCACAGCCTTGGTCATATGGAAAAAGCGTATGTGTGGGCAATGGTTGCCAAAGACTTTGATGTGCCCATTGCTTCTGAAGCTGAGCTCACTGTGCTGTATCGTTTCGACAAACCTCAATACAAGCAATTCAATGATGATGCTGAAAAGATTGTCGAAGCCATTGAAGACGGCGTTTACACCGCGTCTATAGTGCCGAACTATTAGTTTTGATTTCTTCATGCACAAAAAAAACAGCTACTTCATGGTAGCTGTTTTTATTTGTACTAGAGTTAATTCTGAAATCTTGGGTTGTTCAATAGTCCTTAATCGACAAGTACGACCTGTAAGGATTAAACAATTGTGACAAGTTATTTCGTACTTTTGTCATTTTTGTTGAAAATTAACGACACAGAATTAACACAGAATCGCTCACCTGTTGTCTGTGGGCCATCAGGAAAAACGTGACCTAAATGGCTATCACATGCAGTACAACGGATCTCCACACGCTTCATTCCGTGACTTAGATCTTCTATATAGCGTACTGCTTCATCATTCACTGGAGCATCAAAGCTTGGCCAACCGCACCCTGAGTCATATTTGTTATCCGACAGAAACAAAGGGCTTTCACAGCATGTGCAGCTATAGACACCAGTGTTATGGTTGTGCAGTAACTTACCGCTATATGGGGCTTCAGTACCACGTTCACGGCACACAGCAAATTCGTCGTCCGTTAGGCGCTCACGCCAGTATTCATCAGGCTTTATCATATTTCCTCCCTTTTGAACCACGTTAATATCTCTCCACATTCTCTGTTATTATATTTACTTTTTTCTATAAAGGCTTGCATATCAGTCGTTTTGTAGCACATACTTTCTCACCAGGAAACATTGTACATATACACTCATAAGTGAATCATCATTTAGGGGTATTTTACCCAACTGGAAGGGTACAGAGCCACTTGCAATGGTCAATTTTCAACCACTTACGCCCAATTGTTAAGAAAAGCGTCGCTTTTTTTTGACATTAAACAAGTTAAGTCGGATTATCTATTGCAGATGTATACTGGATTCTGTAATTTTACTACCAGTTATCTTTAATCAGAAATTAAGTTGTGGAGCAACTACAATGACTATCAAAGTAGGTATTAACGGTTTTGGCCGTATCGGCCGTTTCGTATTCCGCGCAGCTCAAGAGCGTGCAGACATCGAAGTAGTAGGTATTAACGATCTAATCGACGTAGAGTACATGGCATACATGCTTAAGTACGACTCAACTCACGGCCGTTTCAACGGTACTGTTGAAGTTGAAGGCGGTAACCTAATCGTTAACGGTAAAACTGTACGTGTTACAGCTGAGCGTAACCCAGAAGATCTTAAGTGGGATGCTATCGAAGTAGACGTAGTTGCTGAAGCAACTGGTCTTTTCCTAACTGACGAGACTGCACGTAAGCACATCACTGCTGGCGCTAAGAAAGTAGTTCTTACTGGTCCTTCTAAAGATGCAACTCCAATGTTCGTAATGGGCGTTAACCAAGCATCTTACGCTGGTCAAGACATCGTTTCTAACGCTTCTTGTACTACTAACTGTCTTGCACCTATCGCTAAAGTACTTAACGATAAGTGGGGCATTGAGTCTGGTCTTATGACTACAGTTCACGCTACTACAGCAACTCAAAAAACTGTAGATGGCCCTTCTGCTAAAGACTGGCGCGGTGGCCGTGGTGCTTCTCAAAACATCATCCCATCTTCAACTGGTGCTGCTAAAGCTGTAGGCGTTGTTCTTCCAGAACTAAACGGCCTTCTAACTGGTATGGCTTTCCGTGTACCAACTGCTAACGTATCTGTAGTTGACCTAACTGTTAACCTAAAAGCATCTGCATCTTACGAAGAAATTTGTGCTGCAATGAAAGAAGCTTCTGAAGGCGAAATGGCTGGCGTTCTTGGTTACACTGAAGACCAAGTAGTATCACAAGATTTCATCGGTGAAGTTCAAACTTCAGTATTCGATGCTAAAGCTGGTGTTGCTCTAACTGACAAATTCGTTAAAGTTGTATCTTGGTACGACAACGAAATCGGTTACTCAAACAAAGTTCTTGACCTAATCGCTCACATCTCTAAGTAATTTCTTTTTAGAAATAGCTTTAGATAAGCATTAGCGAAGACTGTTTTGAGCAGACTTTGAAAAAGGCGACCTTAGTGTCGCCTTTTTAATACCCGCTATCTTTTAAACGGCTTCGCCCCCGATCGCCAAAATGCCTTGGCTAGTCACACACTAAAACTTAACCTAAACCTAAAACTTAAGTCAAAACGCAAAATTTAATTCCAATACTGGCTCTGCTTGTCGCTCATAAAATCACAAGCACTGTTCTAGCCAGCATTTGAATTCAATTTCCTTAGAAGGATCATGTAATGGATTTATCTACTCTGCCTACACTGACAGTACTTTCTGACAACGTGACTATCGTTGAACACGAAGGTGTAAAATTGGTTCGCGTTATCCACGATAAAGCAAACGCAGCCATTTCATTGTTTGGAGGCCATGTGGTGTCATTCCAACCACAAGGTCAACAAGACCTTATTTGGATGAGCCAACAAGCTAAATTCGATGGAAAAACAGCCTTACGTGGTGGTATTCCAGTATGTTGGCCTTGGTTTGGTCGCATTGCAGCACCGGCACATGGCTTTGCACGTTCAAGCGAATGGCAATTAGTTGAGCACCGTGAAAGCGAAGCGGGTGTGATTGTAAGCCTAGGCCTAAAGCCGAATGAAGAAACTCTGGCAGTATGGCCGCATCAGTTCGATGCACGTTTAAATGTTGAGATTGGTGACCAACTAAAAGTAACTTTGGATGTGAAAAATACAGATTCACAACCATGGACTTTCTCTGGAGCACTGCACACTTACCTAAACGTTGGTGATATTCACAACACAACCACAACCGGTATGGGTGCTGAGTACATTGATAGCTTGCAAGGTGGCAAGATCTGCCAAGGTGGTTCTGAACTAGTACTAACCGACACGATTGACCGCGTTTACACGCAACCAGAAGCGCAAATCTTTGTTGCTGACAAAAAGCTGGATCGCACGCTAACAGTTGAAAACCACGGTCATAACTCTGCAGTATTGTGGAACCCGTGGGCGGAAGGCGCAACAGCTATGGGCGACATGCAAGACGACGGTTACCTAACCATGATGTGTGTAGAATCAACACTACACGCACCAAGCCTAGAAGCAGGCAAAACGCTACAGCCTGGCGAAAACCACCAGCTGATTACGGTAATTTCCTCAAACTAGGCCTCTAGCGAGTTCAATTAGACATAAAAATGCAGCTCATAAAGCTGCATTTTTTATTGCCCCTAACCTCACACGTACCGTCCAGTAATCAACGTCTTAACACAAGCCAGTAGTCCATCGCCTCTTCGTTTAAACCCACGCCACGTGGTTCTCATCACTCTAGTTTATAAATATAACTATCAATTCATTAATTATTATCAATTACTGCCGATAAATAAGTACCTATGATAGAAAGCTCAATAACAAACTTCCTTAAAACCACTTAACAACACCTCAATGAAGACAGGATAGTGAATTCATGTTCGAGAAATACAAAAATCAAAGTGTTGGCTTCCAACTTAAGTTGGTCATTTTGCTGTGCTTGCTTATCGCCTTTGGTTCCATTGCAACACTCGTGTACCGCAATGCCTCACAGGTATTATTAGACAACACGTTAAAAGAACACCAATCCAAAGTAGAAGCGATGGCCAAAACCATCTCTGGTCAGTTTGATGCTTACCTGCATACCGCTAAAGTTTTAGAATCCACTTTTCGTAACGGCTACCTAGCAGGTGTTTATGTTGAAAGTTATGACGTTGAGTTCAACGGTCATTCTATTCCTAACATGACTCAATACGGTGAGAGCCTAATCAATGACACCAAACTCGTCGATAGCTTTACTCGCGACACCGGCGCCGTAGCGACCCTATTTGCCCCATTTGGCGACGACTTTATTCGTGTCTCTACGTCTCTTAAAAAACCTTCAGGCGAACGAGTCGTTGCGACCACGCTAGGGAAAAATCATCCAGGCTATAGCAAGCTCAAAAATGGCCAGCCTTATTACTCTCAAGTTAAGCTCTTCGGTCAACGCTACATCACCTACTATGCGCCTTTGACCAATGCTCAAGGCAAAGTAAACGGTGTCTCTTTCATTGGTTTGCCAGTAGAAGAGGCGACTCAAAGCCTGTTTGAATCTCTACGCTCTGTTTCTTGGGGGGATACGGGATACACCATCATTGTTGATAATGAGAAAGAGCATCAAGGCCAGTACTTACTGCACCCAACTAACGTGGGCGGTGGTAAATCGATTGTTGATGTTGCTGACTATGACGGCAACAAACCTTTCTATCAGATCTTTGAACAGCCATCAGGTCTAATTCTATATCCATACAAGGTTAAAGAAACCGTTGGTGAGAAGTACCTTGTCTACACTGAAGTTCCCGGGTGGGATTGGAAACTGCTTGGCGGTACTTTTATCAAGGAAGTGACCAAGGGCAGTGATGAATTACTCAAGCTCATCGCTATAATTGCTACCTTGATTGCTGCCGCTACCATCGTCGCGTTAACCTTCGTGTTAAACCGTACACTGACGCCACTAACGACGTTAAACGAGTACATGCTGCGTTTAGGAAAAGGCGAAGTGAGCCTGCATATTCCAAACAATGGCAAGCAGACGAAAAACGAGATCAGCAACCTAAATACCGGTGTTGCGAACATGGCAGCTCAATTGAATACACTCGTGGGCGAGATACGTACGACCAGTGACCAAGTACAGAACAGCTCAAGCAGTGTGTCACAAGATGCCAGCCACAACTTGAGTCAATCTGATCGCCAGCAAGCACAGGTTGAGCAAGTCGTTACGGCCATTGAAGAGATGGCCACCTCTGCAGAATCTGTAGCGCAGCAAGTGAACAGCATTGCTGAAAATGTTCGCCTTGCAAATGAAGACAGCCAGAAAGGTTTAGAAGTCGTTGAAGGTGTGTGTATTGATGTTGCCCAGCTGAATGATCAATTAGACAAGTCAGCATCGGCCATCGAACAAGTGAGTTCTGATAGCGAAAGCATTCAAACCGTCACCAAGATGATTGATGACATCGCAGAACAAACCAACTTACTTGCGTTGAACGCTGCGATAGAAGCAGCACGTGCGGGTGACCAGGGTCGTGGTTTTGCCGTTGTCGCTGACGAAGTAAGAACATTGGCTCATCGTACACAAACGTCAGTGCAAGACGTAGTGAGCATCATCGAGAAGTTAAAATCTTCCACTAACAATGCCGTAAACCTGATGACACAAAGCCAATCGAATGCCAACCAAGTACTCGATAAAGCGCAAGAAGCCGGTACGGCTCTAGAGTCGATTGCCTCTCAAGTTGAATCTATTGCTTCTCAAGCTGAAACAATCGCTGCGACATCAGAAGAGCAAGCTCAGGTTTCTCAAGAAATCGCTGCAAACGCACATGCGATCAGCGACCTCAACCAGCAGAGCCGTGAAACGAGCGCTAAGACCTCTCACAGTGCTGATGAACTTCAAAAACAAGCTGAGTCGTTAAAGAACCAAGTTAACTTCTTTAGCTAGAAGCCGAGTTCACTGTTTCTATCAGTGACTTGCTCATAACCAATAGAGCCAACCATACGTTGGCTCTATCTCTTCACTAACTGGCTCTACCTATTCACGGATTGCCGTTAGCCAAGACAGCTGCGTTTATTCTAGCGCCCCACTATGCTTCCTGTTAAAATTTTGGACTTGAAATTTCTACCTCGAGTTTGCAATGACTTACCAATGCCCTTTGTGTCACCAACCTTTATCTCAAAACGATCGTACGTTTAAATGTGAGAAGAACCATCAGTTCGACCTAGCGAAAGAAGGCTATGTCAATTTGATGCCAGCACACCACAAACGCTCAAAAGATCCAGGTGACAACAAAGAGATGATGCAGGCTCGTCGCCGCTTCCTTGAAGGCAACCACTACAATCCAATGCGCCAAGCCGTTGTTGGTTTATGCGCTAGCTATCTGCCAGAAGAGGCTCCTAGCCTATTAGATATTGGTTGTGGCGAAGGTTATTACACCAACGAAATTGCGGTAAACCTTCAAGAAAAGAATGGCGCTACTTTTGGCCTAGATATCTCTAAGATTGCTATCAAATATGCCGCTAAACGCTACCCAGCGGTCGCCTTCTCAGTCGCTTCGAGTCATCGCCTACCCTTTGCTGAAAATAGCTTAGATGGCATTCTACGCATTTACGCGCCTTGCAAGGCAGAAGAGCTGCAACGCACGATCAAAGACAATGGTGTGGTGATTACCGTGACACCTGCTAGCCGACACCTGTATCAGCTGCGCGATGCGATTTATGATGGCGTTCGTTTGCACGATGAAGATCCAGAAGTGATCGAAGGTTTTACTCTTGAGCACCAAGAGCAACTAAACTATATGATGGAACTATCGGGGTCAGACGCATTCGACCTGCTACAGATGACGCCGTTTGCTTGGAAAGCGAGTGAAGAATTTAAACAACAACTCACCGATGCAGAGCAATTCAACTGTGAAGCTGACTTTATGCTACGAGTGTACCGCAAACAACTTTAATTGATATTGATTATCGTTTGCATTGAAATCTCATCTTGCCTCCTTTAGTATGCGTGTTCTTCAAGGAGGCATTTCATGCAACGTATTATTCTTATCGGATTAGCTACCCTGCTTACAGCTTGTGCTAATCAACCTTCAAACAGCACTTCTCAAAAAGTGGCTAACACGCAAACGCAAGCCGTTTCCACATTCTACGACTACCAATTCGCGTCTCCACAAGGTGAAGCGCTTTCTCTCAATGCATTACCTAAACAGCTGATTGACGCTGATGTGGTTCTTATTGGCGAATGGCACACTCACTCGGCAATCCATCGCTTTCAAACAGACTTCTTAAAAGCGCGCCGCAATGCCACATCAAACATTGCGCTTTCAATGGAACAATTCACTCGAGAGCATCAAAACACATTAAACCAATATCTAAATGATGAGATTGGCGAACAAGTTCTTATGTCTCAAGCGGCTGCTTGGCCAAATTACGAAAGTGATTACCGCGCGTTAGTGGAGTTCGCTAAAACCAACAACGTCGATATCATTGCGGCAAACGCACCAAAACCCTTTGTACAGTGTATCGGCCGTAAAGGATTATCCTATCTAGATCAGCTAACGACGGAACAACGTCAATGGATTGCTTCAGAAGTGGATACTGGCGATAGCCCTTATAAAGAAAAGTTCATGGCTTCGATGCATCACGGAACACCAGAGCAAACAGAAAAACAGTTTGCGGCTCAAGTCACATGGGACGAAACCATGGCAGAGTCGATTGTTGATTACCTCGCATCAAACCCAGACCAACAAGTGATTCATGTGGCCGGTAAGTTCCACACCGAAGGTGGTTTAGGCACGGCAGCATCGATTCTACGTCGTAACCCTGATTTGAAAATTGCCATCATCAGCCCAGTTGAAGAGATCTCATCGGATAGCAGTGACTATCAGCTTGAAGTTCTCTCGCCACCGGCTCGCTTTGTTAAGAAAGAGAACCGAATGAAGGCATATAAGCACCTATCTAAGCGCGGAGCCGATCTCAAGTGCGACTAAAATCGCTATCCAGACTTAATCTTATTCAAGTTTAGGTCTGGCATGCTATAAGTCTGGCAAACTAAAAGCTTATTCAATCGCGCCCTAAGATAAATATTGATATCGGCATAGGAATTGCTTAATTACCAAGCAGTTTTGATTAAGCAGACGAAGATATATTGTGCGAATAAAAAAACATCACCACGGTGATTAAATGCACAAGTTTTTCACACCTCTGCCGATACTCTATTTAAGGATAGGTAAGGAGAGCGATATGACGCCAGTAGGAACGAGTAACACTCAGCTGTATTCACCTTCGCAAATGAACGCACAAGCTAAAAGCATTGAAGCTGACAAGCCTGCACCTCTTAAGGTTGAGCAAAATACCGTTAAGCTTTCCGATGAGGGCAAAGCCCTATTATCTGCCCTTAAAGAAATCGATAAAGAAGCCAAGAAAGTCGAAGCTGAAAACGCGACCGTTACTGATAAGGTTGAGTCATTTGCTCACGGCGCATTAGGTATGGATCACCCAGATAAGATTGAAGAAGAGGACGATGGTTCTTATTCAGCAGGGCAATACTTATCCGCAGCGGCAACGGTTGGTGGCATTCTTCTCGCTCTTATATAACCTTACTTTCCTTTACGGCATTCCTTTCACTGCACCACGTGCATTGTTTGCACAGCACTGCTTACATTGTCCCTATTGCTCTGAGCCTCTTTCATTGCAAAAAATCGATTTGTCGTCACGACAACACACCTGATTTGTCCTAAAAAACGAGTTCACGACATAATTCCGCTCTCATTTTAATGGAATAATACTCGTGAAAAACTCTTTTGCGCTTATTGATAAGCCAACCTTTTTTGGTGCGATAGCACTCCTACTCACGATCATCTTCCCGCTGATTATGTTCCCGACGCAAGGAGCAGACTGGATCGCGGTCGCTAAAACCTTTATGACAGACCAACTTGGTTTCTTGTACCTAGCGCTTGGACTCGCAGCTTGTGCCTTCATGGTCTACGTTGTGTTCAGTGATATGGGACAAATTAAACTGGGTGAAGCCGATGAAGAACCTGAATTTAAAACCGCTTCATGGGCAGCAATGCTTTTCTGTGGTGGTATCGGGGCAAGTATCTTGTATTGGGGTTGTATCGAGTGGGCTTACTACTACCAATCACCGCCTTTTCAACTAGAACCCGGCAGTGAAGAAGCCGTTCGTTGGGCTGCGACCTATGGTTTATTCCACTGGGGTCCAATTGCTTGGTCTATCTACCTAATCCCTGCTATTCCAATTGCCTACTTTTTCTATGTACGTAAACAACCTGTACTAAAAATTTCTAGCGCATTAATGCCAGTATTGGGTGAACACCATAGCCGCGGCGTTGCAGGTAAAGTTGTAGATATCCTATTCATCTTTGGTCTATTAGGCGGCGCAGCAACAACGTTAGGTTTAGCAGCACCTCTTATTACTGAAGGCCTTAACCACTTATTCGGCCTACCAAAAAATAACGTCACTCAAGTTATGGTGCTTCTGGTTTGTACTGCGATATTCGCATACTCATCGTATGCGGGTTTGGAAAAAGGCATCAAGATCCTCAGTAACATCAACTTCTGGGGCGCAATGGGCTTATTGATATTCGTCCTAATCGCTGGCCCAACGATTTTCATGCTTGAAACGGGTCTAGACTCGATTGGTCGCCTATTGTCTAACTTCTTTGTGATGGCAACGTGGGCTGAACCATTCGGCGGCTACGGTACGTTCGAAAATACCCATTTCCCACAAGATTGGACCATTTTCTACTGGGCATGGTGGCTAGTTTTTGCACCAAGCATGGGCCTGTTTGTTGCGCGTATCTCTCGCGGCAGAACCATTAAACAAATGGTGTCAGGCTCTATCTTCTTTGGTTCATTAGGCTGTTTCTTATTCTTCATGATCTTAGGTAACTACGGTTTATCCCTACAGTTATCTGGTGAGCTAGATGTCGTTGCAATCCTAAACGAAGAAGGCGCAACCAAAGCTATCTTCTCGATGCTGGCACAACTGCCAATGAGCACGTTAGTGATCGCCGTATTTACACTGTTGTGTATTATTTTTACGGCGACAACCTTTGACTCTATATCTTACATTTTGGCTTCTGTGGTTCAGAACAACGTGACCGAAGAGCCAATGCGTTGGAACCGTATGTTCTGGGCATTCACACTGTCGTTCTTACCAACGATTCTGATGTTCTTGGGCGGTCTAAGCACGCTTCAAACGGCTGCGATTGTTGGTGGCTTACCGCTACTGGCTATCTCTGTGATGTTGATGATTTCAGCCGTTCGTGCAACGAGCCTCGATTTACGTCACCAAGAGAGTTACATCGAGCCGACGATTAACATCGAAGAGCTGCCAGACATGGATCCATGGTCGGCAGAAGGGATGGCACTGGCACAGTTCGAGAAAGAGAAAGACGCAGCACAAGAAGCCGCAGAACTTGAACGTGAAGCTTATAAAGCCCTTGCTGATGTGAAGAAAGAAATCCGCGCTTATGTTCTTGAACAGGGTGCACAAATGGAAACACATGAGCTTCCTGAAAACCTACAACAAGCACTTGAGCAGGCTGAAAACAACCTAAGCACAGCTCAAGCGAAAAAAGTTGAGTTATCAGAGCAAGCTCAGAAAGCTCGAGTCGCGTTCAATCAGGTGGTTGCAGAACTGCCACTTGCTTGACATTAGCCATGACACAGTCCATTTATTTGGACTCTCCTAAATACGACAAAGGCTCACAGAAATGTGAGCCTTTTTTTAGGCCTTTCTAAAAACTTGAGTTATTGCTCAATTTCATATTGATGAAACAAATATGAAACGACTTTGACACAAATCGGTGTTCTAATCATCCCGCTTATATAAAAAGGGATAACTAATGAAGCACTTTATGAAACCAATTGTTACCGCAGTGGTAACCTCTACACTCTCATTCAACGTACTTTCAGCAGAAATCAAAAATGTCATTCTGATGATCGGCGACGGCATGGGACCTCAGCAAGTTGGCTTATTGGAAACCTACGCAAACCAAGCGCCAAATTCCATCTATAAAGGGAACAAAACGGCCATTTATCAACTTGCTCAAGAAGGGGTTATTGGTTCATCCCTAACGCATCCGGAAGACGCAATCGTAGTGGATTCAGCTTGCTCTGCGACCATGCTTGCAACGGGTATCTACAGCGGTTCAGAAGTGATCGGTATCGATTCCCAGGGTAACCATGTTGAGACAGTACTTGAGAAAGCGAAAAAAGCAGGCAAAGCGACCGGCTTAGTTTCCGACACGCGCTTAACTCACGCGACCCCTGCTTCTTTCGCCGCTCACCAACCTCACCGTTCTTTAGAGAATCAAATTGCATCTGACATGTTAGCAACGGGCGCTGATGTGATGCTCTCTGGAGGACTACGTCATTGGATCCCTAAATCGACCAACGACAAAGGTGAAACCTATAAGCAACTTGAGAAACTGACTCAAGGTGATGTTTATCTCAAATCGAAGCGTAAAGACGACCGTAACCTGCTGACTGAAGCAGAGAAAGGCGGCTACCAACTGGCGTTTAATCGCAACATGCTAGACGATGCTAAGGGCGATAAACTACTTGGCCTATTCGCCTACTCAGGCATGGATGATGGCATCGCTTACAGCAACAAGAAAAAGAGTGGCGAACGAACTCAGCCAAGCCTGAAAGAGATGACACAAAAAGCACTCAACATCCTATCCAAAGATGAAGATGGCTTTTTCCTAATGGTCGAAGGTGGCCAAATCGACTGGGCGGGACACAGTAACGATGCAGGCACCATGCTGCATGAACTGCTCAAGTTTGATGAAGCGATCCAAACGGTTTATGAATGGGCAAAAGATCGTGAAGACACGATCGTGATTGTGACCGCAGACCACGAAACAGGCTCTTTCGGTTTCAGCTACTCTTCTAACGACCTACCAAAACCACAGAAACGTTCTGGCGAAGCCTTTGCTGACCGCGACTATGCACCCAACTTTAACTTTGGCGCATTCGATATTCTTGATGGTTTATACAATCAGAAGCAAAGCTACTACGGCATGATCAGCGAATTTCAGAAGCTAGATAAATCGCTGCAAACACCTGAAAAACTGGCTGAGATCGTCAACAAGAATAGTGAGTTCCCTATTACAGCGGAACAAGCGAAAAACGTATTAGCCAGTAAGCCGAACCCATACCGATTGGCTCAGCACAAATACTTGTCGGCAGAAGAAGTGCCTGCTATCAACGATTTCGATGCTTTCTTCCCATATAACGACCGTGGCAACCTACTTGCTCGAGAACAAGCAACCGGTCAAAACATCGTTTGGGGTACAGGTACACACACTCACACACCAGTGAACGTGTTTGCTTGGGGTCCTGCTGAAAAGATACTGCCAGTTTCGAAAATCATGCACCACTCAGAACTGGGTGAGTACATTAAACAACAAGTAAACTAGCCTGAATCTTTTTTGCTCGTTTAACTTTAGCGCCCTTCGGGGCGTTTTTTGTTTTAAGCTTTTAAGCCTTTAAGCCTTTAAGCTAAGTAAGTGAGTGAGTAAGTGAGTTTTAAATTTAGGCGACGTCAAATAGCAAAACAGCCGCTCAAGAGCAGCTGTTTTTAGGATAACTAGCGATTCGGGTGATTCAGGATTCGCAATAATTAACTAACAATGTTGAGAATATTGAGAACTCCTTTTCCTATCGAGACTAAGGTAGATCATTGGCAAATTTCCTATGGAGAAGATTAGTTGAGAAATTTAAACAAAAATTCTCAACTTAATTGAAAGTAGAACCGTGCTGAAACATTAAATCTATCTAACATTTAATGAACGTGCTCATATCGCTTTTTCTGTAAATCGTCCGCTTACTAGCTCTAATGAGTTAAAGTACTCTGCTCCCAATGAGGATATCTCTAGTCCCCAATCATATAACCCTTCTTCCGCATTAAAGTTGTGAAGTACCCACTTCCGATGCACACCTTCTTGATATCGTTGTCCTATTGCTATAGCTAACGAAGATTGCACACTTAAGAAAAAATGTATTCGCTTTACATTTTTTCTTTGTGAAAGTTCGTCAACTATTGAAGAAATGAAGCTTGCCGCTTCACTAAGATTTTCTTGATTTTTTATCAGGTTTCTTTGGGGGCTAACGTTTGATCTTATGAAAAGTGTATGCCCATTGAGCTCATTAGGGATCACTTCCTTATCAATTTCACATGTAAATGAGACGGCAAGTGCAATGTCTCCATTAGCATTTGCAGTAACACAATTGCATTCAGACGCATAAGAAAGCTCAGTTCTCTCTTCGTTTAAGAGTATCCACTCTCGCTGCTCTTTATGAGATTTGTCAAAAAAATGAACGTCGATGCTTGTGTTACGAAGTAGTACTCCATAAGAGACAAGAAATGGAATTCTCGCCAGCCCACCAATGTACAGTTTTCTACAATTTTCTTGAATTATAAATCTATTGAAAATATTAGCGGTTAATTCGGCATTGTAGAGCCTTAACTGCATCTTAATGTCTTCATATGTACTAGAAGGAACGCCAAGTATTACAGGCTCTCGAAACGATTCTTTTTCAGCGGGATCAAGAAGATTTTCGGGAAACTCCAAATTAGTATTTGGCATTGAAGATATTAAAACCTTTGCAGTGCTTCGTGAGGTATTTCTCCATTCTGAGTAGATTAATGCTATACCCGCTAAAACACCAAGTATCGCTAGACCACCAGACAACATCGAGTACTCTTTCTTAATATAAGAAATACTATTGATAGGTAGATCGAAGATAAACTCCACAGTGAAAAGTCCAACGTTAGCTAGCGGGACACCTACTGAAGCAATAATGACCCCTGTCCCCCACTTAGTTCGAGGGTAAGACGTTTTTTTCGCATTCCAAAAAGTTTTCCATAACCATTTAATTTTATCCCAAGTACTACTTTTCAAAGGAATACTCTCCTATAAGTGAAGTTCTAAAGGATTCATTGTCTATAACCCAAAGACGCATTTTTCTTTGACCAACGATAATAAACATCAAGTGCGTTCCCTCATATTGCCCTTGTTTTAACACTTTGACCCAATCACGTTTATCTTCGTTTGAGTAATTAGGTATAGGCTCTGGGTGTGTATGCCAAAGCCCCACTAAATAGGCATTGCCGTTGCTAGATTTCCATTTTTCATTTAAGAGATGGTTATGAGCACTAGACCGATAAAAGGAACACCTAGAACGTCGGTCAGTTGGCTGCGGGGTGGTTAAATCGCTAGATTGCATTTTATCTGAAGTATGTATGCAACCAATAAGTGCGCCGCCAGCTTCTAAGTCTTGAGATCGTAACTGACGATGGCTTATCAACGTATCTATAACATCAGCTTTAATTTCAAAATCACCATATTCTTCTGACTCAATAAGCCAGTTCTCAGCTTCCATTGTCACAACACTTGCACCCATTATTTCTTGTTAAAGTCACGTCTTCAGACAATGCCATTGTTTTGAATCTATTAGTTGTCAGTAAAGTACCAGAGTCAGTACCTCTCCACGATGACACGTGTGACGCAATAGTGCCAAACGTCAAAAATGTAATTGCTTGTTGAGCTGCTAATGTCGCTGTTTTAGTGGAATCTAGATAAGAAAATGGTGTAAATACACCGGCACAACCAGTTAAGTTTCTAGATATGGGCTGCCCAAATTCTACTAAGTGGATCGAAGGGTCGGAATCACTATTCCCATAAAAGACACATTCTAAACAAACCTCTTCTAAGTTTAGTGCAATGGAATGTCCACCATAACCATGGGGCTCATTCCAACAAAAAATAACATTGTTAAACTTATGTTTCTTCAAGTTACTGTTAATCAACAAGCTAGTGGACGGGTTACCAATAGCTACAATAACTAAATCTACTCCTGTAATAACACTTTCTATGTTCTCAACTGAGAGTGCATGAGGGAAAGTTTCTACATTAATATGCGGGAGGTTTACCGATAGTTCCTTAGCTAGTGCGCTAACCTTTGAATGTTTCCGAACCTTTCTGTCTCTGTCTGATGGCTTGAAGTTTAAATAACGACCTCCTAAGCTATGCCTGTAGATATTGTCTGCATCAAGCAGATCTCCATCAACAAGCTTAAGAGATCCAACGCCTGACTTAGCAACTAACATGGTCACTTCACTACCAACAGATCCGCACCCGATGACCGCTACTGACTTATTGTTTAGACTTAAACTAGCTCCACCTCTTTCCAATAAGTATTCTTTGTTGTGCCTATTTAGCAAAAAGAACTTGATTTTCCAATCTGCATCCCACTCTAGCACTGGATGAAACGCTGGATTTTTAGAGGTAAATTGGCAAAGAAATTCACTTCTACTTCCATCACTTCTTGGCATACTTAACAAAATAAAATACTGACGATGCCTTTTAGAGCTATCACCAATGAGCTCGATTAGTGTTTGTGTATTTTCTTCGGATATCTGCTGTTTTATTTCCGAAATAAAACGTTGTGGGTTTTCATCTGACGTTGGAGGAACAACTGGGGTCATCAAAGGAATGTGGACAATTTTCACCAACTGGTGTTTGCTAAGCACTTGCGTATTACTGAAAGAACTTGAGATATCGTTAAAGTTTTTCGCGATAGCAACTGGATAGACATCGTAAGGTGCCAAAAAGTTGATTGATGGCGCAATACGCAGTGTCAAAAATTCAGCCTGCTGACCAGCCCGAAAGAAAGAATTAACAGTATCAACACCGTGAATAAAACCTTCTAACTCATCGTAAAGTTCATCTTTAAATACTCTAAGAGAAGAACGATCCAACGTTCTCAAAGTTTGAAGAAGGAAAACCTCAATAAGTTCTTTGGGCGAATGGTAGTCAATTAAGACAGTATCCCCTTCTTCAAGGCATACCGTCCCACTGACATTAACATGTGGTATCTGACCTATGTACTCCTTATTCAACAATGTCACCAAGGGTAAGCTAAATGGAAATGTTGAGTAAAAACTTAAACGGACGCTCCACACAATGGAGCGTCCATGAAGTTCAAAGTCATAGGTAGTATCATCAACTTGCTTTTTCGAAAGAAGCTGCTTGAAAAAAATGGCATCAATCAAGTCAGCTATTTTTTTCGGCGTCATGCACTCATACCCGTAGGTAGATAAGGTTGCTTACATGATTTAACTGCATCAGTAATTACAGGGAAATCACCAAAGACTTTATTTAAAATCTTAGTACTCTCTGCAAGGCTCTCTTCTTGATTTGCAGCTTCCAAAGCTTCAACCAATTCGTCAATTTTATTGTAATAATTATCAAGTTGTTTTTTCGTCATCTTATAATAGACATTTTTATAAGGGGCTACAGGTAAAGGAGCTTCCACAACTTGATAAAACGTTAGATCTTCGATACTTAGTGATGATGTAAAGCTGTCTCGAATGCTTTTTGCAATACCAATAAGACAAGAGAGGTCATCCTCACTCTTGTAGACAAAAGCATTTCTAGCTTGGATAGTTAAACCAATTGAGGGTGGCGCTATATTACCAATAGAGAGAAACTTGTTATTTTTCCAACGCTTAAGATATCTTACACATCTTCTAAATTGGGCTCGTTGCTCTTCATCATCAGATACATTTTTAACCCACTGCTTTAAACCATCGGGATCTGATTCATACCAAACATGCTCTGAAGACGTTTCCTTACCCCATGCTATATGTAGATTTCCATTATTTTTAGCATAGACAGGAAGATCAACATGGTAGCCATTAGCATAGTTAACACTGATACACGGACGGTTGTAGGACACACTTCGGTTATGTTGCTTATTAAGCTTATTTCGAACAAGTTTCTTCAAAGCTCTAGAATCATAATCTTCAATGTTGATATCAAATACGACACCTACGTCAATATCGTAATCACCATCTAGAGGCTTAACTCCTGTATGCATCGCATAAGAGCCTTGATCAATCTTTGAGAAGGTCAGCTTCTTATTAGTATTCGGAACTTTTTCGTCAGAGAGTGACTCATTAAGTTCATTTATCAGTAAGTCTCGCTTATCGCGCAACGTCTGATTTTCTTCATATGTACCTAGTTTAATTTGATCATGATAATCTAAAAATGCTTTTTGAACATCAGCCATTGCAATCTCCACAATAAAACACTCACCATAAGTCATATTATACGTGGGGGCTTTTGTGACAATTTCAACCCGTAAAGGACTGATTTTCATAATGATTAATCACTCAATAGCGAGCTATCCTCTATTCAGATAGACTTGAACCTGGAGTTCAATCAATTTTACTTTCAAGCTCACTAGTGCTACTGCTTAAAGCCCTATTGAGAGTGGGTCGACTAACTCCGAAATGTGCTGCCACTTCTGTTTTTGTCAATGATTTATCTAAACATCGCTCTAGATTTTTAATATCAGAGGCTCTTAGCTTTGCTTTTCACCCACCTTTGAGCCCTCGGGCTCTCGCAGCATTTAAACCTACTTTAGTTCTTTCTGAGATTAATCTGCGTTCAAACTGAGCTATCGCCCCAATCATATGGAATGCTAGGTCACCTGTAGCTGTTGTCGTATCGATGTTTTCATTAAGACTAATAAGCTTAAAATCTTGCTGCTTGAAAGAATCCAGTAATTCGATTAAAGACTTCTGCCCAATCTATCAAGACGCTGAACGACGCCGTTTCGACTTACCGCTACACTTTTCTATATAAACTCTCTCGCAACCTGCCAAATATAACGCATCAACCTGAGAGCTTTCATTTTGATCGTCTGTACTAACACGCGCATACCCTATCTTCAGATCACCACCATAAGAAAACGTACGTTAAGTTTACATAGATTAATTTACGAGTTTCTTTACATATTATCCCTCTAATTAGAAATCTATGAGGCAAATTTATACTTGTAAATAATATGCTCGTTTTTTTACGTGAAAGAGCAACGGTGGGCCTAAAATGAAGAAAGCCCCTTGGGGCTTACGCTATGATAAACGGGACTTCAAATTTCTATACCAACTTCTTGGTAAGATTTTTCTCTGTTGGTTAATCTTATAGTGAAATCTACAAACACCTAAACGCCTGCCACATTCACAAGGGCATGGCCTCTTGTTAGCTAGCCGCTTTTTCATTACCAATGAGTTGAGGCAACCTAAGATCTGAGGTTCATTTTGGACACCAAAGATATCGCCAAAATCTTCCAATTCTCCAGCATTTCCATGCTTTAGCTCACCAAAAACAAAATCTATATTATTCATAATCTTAAGAGATACTGCATAGATATAAGGAATGAAAAACTTCTTATAGAAAGTATTAAAGTTCGGTTCTTTACGGATAAATGTTTCAATACGAAATGGAGTCCCCAAACATAGCGAGCCATCAGGGTTTACATGAAAGTCATCCCTTTTCGGCACAAACCCTCCTACCTCCTCAAAAATAGGAGAAGAAAATGGAAACTGTTCGGGAATGCTCACTTTGATCTCAATAAGTCTACTGACTTGAGGAAAATGCTTGAATTGATGACTCAATTTAACTTTCCCTTTCAACTCTATAGACTTACCCTTTGATGTTGGTAGAACGTTCATCAAAGGGTTTTCGTTCAAAAAATCATCTAAACCAATTATTTGCAAAAATCACCTCGCCCTTTGCTCCAAGGCTTTGAGAAAGGCTCGCTTACAATTTTCGGCTGTGACGCTATGGCGTCAGAGGTTAAAGGAATCGACAGTAATGATGCTAGTTTGTGGCTTTCAAGGGACACTGATAAATTCTTCGCAAGAGACTCTGAGATCATTTCAAGCTCATCGGACTCCAACAAAAAATCAAAGTCACGGTTCACTTGATTAACCCAATTATGAAAATTTTTCTTTAACTCAAGATCATTGTATGCAGACATCGACCACCGATCAGCAAAATTTTCTTTAGGATTCACAGGGTTTAGTACTTCGTTCGAATCGGTATTAACAAACTTTTTCAGCCCTAGTAAAACTTCTTTAAGCGCAGACTCCAGCAAACTACTACCTGAATATGCAGATGCAGCTAATGTAGTAATAATAACTGAAATTGGTTTGCTGTCTGAGTTATCTGCAAACATTTTATCACGATGTCTCTTAAGTATTTGTACAACCCTTTGCAAAGGTGTTTTTATCTTGTAAAAGGGCACTTCATCAACTTGAGCTGATTCGCAGGCAACCTTTAACAATTCGGTTGGATGCATATTGTTCTCAAACCATTGTGCATACCCTTCAGGGTTACTGATCAACCAATCAGACACTTTCTGAGAATAATTAGGATGCCTATCATCAGTTATACCTACGGCTAATTCTGCAACTTTTTGAGCTAAAGACTCAACAATTCCGTAGCTCTCCATAGCAACAACAAGTGATTTCTTTCGAATTTCACTCTCAGGTACACAAGGAACAATATCCATATGAAACTTTAAGTTATCAGCGTACTCTAGTCGCCAACAACGATGTTTTGCTTCTACGGGTTGCTTAATGCTTCGCGCATTACGATACAACTCTAACTCAGTACCTATTAACTCTTTCAATTCCTGTTGTGTATGTGTAGTAGAGTCAATACCAGAACGTAAATTACAAGCAAGATCTAAATCGTACTCTTCTAAACCTGATAGCGGCTTAATAGCTATACCTAATCTAAACGAACCTTGAGGGAAAATATGAGGGTCACAATCGGCACACGAAGAATCTTCCCTACCTAACCACTCGCCTATACTTTCATAGCGACGTACTGCTGTTTCATAAGCTGAATTAGGTAGATCTAGATCATCAACAAGCTGACTTAGTAGTTGTTCATTATCACGTTTGTTCATTCCTTATCCTTCCTCGTTTGTTAACACAGAGAATTGAACACTGTCACTATTCGGGCTGAGCTCGAAATACCATGGATAGTTCTGGTTCTCAAAGTGATAAATTTTTATAACTTTTGGTAAGTGATTTTGATTCATATCTGCACCAAGTCGCGTTATGAATGATGCTTGACCAGTTATAGATAAGTGGAGTTCTTCCAAGTTCTTGTAATGAGTTAATATGTCATTATTAATTAACTCTCTAATTTCACAGACTATTTTAACCTGTTCTTTCTCCGAGAAAAGGTTCCCGATTGACTGGTTCTTCAATCCAATTTGATATACAACATCAACACCAACCTTCTCCAAGAAGTTTTGGGGATTAGATGGAATAGACAACTCAATCGACAAACCTATCTTAGTCACGTCTTCAGGCGTAGTGACATGTTCAGATTGAATAACATTAACCTGTCCACTGATAGACTGTCCTCTAGTCCTTTGGTCTCTGCAATCTACCCAACGACTTTTTTCTGCTTTTTTAGAATCTCTGTTCCAACAGTAGTAATGAACTAATCTTCTATTGGCAACAAGGAACCCAAGAGAAAAACAGTGTGGAACATGAGCTAAAGCCCCCATAGCTAACGGATGATCACTCTCAAAGTCGTTAATTTTGACTAGATCTTCTTGAGCAAACTTAGACAAGGCTTCAGTAGATCTTGTTAGCCAGTCTGTGCGACTCTCTCCAGGTTTTGTCTCCAAATACAGAGTGTCATGTATACCTGATGATTCTATTAATGATGGAAATGACTTAGACAAAGTAGGGGCTTTGGCAACTGCTAAGCTCCTGAGATCTATACTTTTTGCACGATTGTCTTTTGACGCTTCTCCCCAAAGGTGCTCATATATTTCTAACAATATACCAATAGCTAGACTAGCTAGACCTAAACACGCAAATCCATTAATGATAAAAGGTAAAACAGGTGAGCTATTACTATCTGCGCTTAACGTAAAGCCTTCATAGGAAAAAGAGCCTACCAAAGAACCGAGCCCTAAAAACAGACTTGCAACGCCAATGCCTACTTTCATTAGGTATCGAGCTGATGATAGCCTCTTTTGCGCAATCACATATCCAAAATCCAACACTACGTCTAAATTAGGCACAGCCCAGTCTCCATATAATATAAATAATCAACATATTACATATGGGACAGAACTTTCATTTTCAATACTTCTGTATGATTTTTCTTTATTTAATATACCCTTAACAGAAATGATATGCATTTAGTATTATAAAGGATATACAAGTAAATCAGTTATACAAAATCAACGAATGGGATAGTAATTATAATAAATCCTTCCAACTAACCTGTTGGGTAACGGAAGTATTTTAGCCTTCTGAATAAGACAACCCCACTTTTCGGCAAAGGTGAGCTGCAAAATGACGACGGGATGACGCCCCTCCAGTGACAACTTTGTATGTACCATCTTCAGATTTAGCTAGGCATTCACAATCATTCCAATGAGGTGCTGTTCTAGAATAATCAAGTTGACCCAGTTTTTTGGCAACGTTGTAAATTACATTTATTCTCTCTGCGGTTCCTAGTGTGTTGCATGTATTCCAAACTCGATGGAATACCAAACCCAAAGCCTGAACCAACGTCGTAACCAATTGAAATCCCGATCGGTCTTCTGAGTACTGCTCACCTTGATTATCAATCCATGTATCGAAATACATGAGAAGATCCTTTTTTATTACATTAATGTGCTTTTCGGAAAGTAATGAGCCATCATTCATCTCCCTAACCCCCCTTAATTTAGTCTGTAATTTATATCCGCCTACAGCTCCAAGTACAAATCGTGTTAACGTATTGAGCGTAATAATAAAATCTGTTTTGTCGGATACTCTTGACGATTCTTCATCCATCCCTCCATGAAGTACAACCTTATCTAGGCGGCCAATATCTCTAGCACACGCAATAACATCATCTGTTCTAGCTAGTTTCATTAGTTTATTTGTGGACATTGGTTGATGTTGTCCATTTACATCTGCAAATATTTGGGAGAAATCATCAGCTTCCAGTGCGCGATCAACTCGAAATATAAATATCACTTGGACGCTAAGCTCTGGAAGTAATTGAGAAAGTTCAACTCTGCGCTTCAAGCGACTATCAGAATCTAAACTACGCTTAACCGTACTATTGTCATACCCTCCGATAATAGTCGCGCATGTAGATAACCTATTTAGTCCATCTACTATAAAATTATTATCAGGCTGAACTACTAGGGCATCATTATGCATTGGGTCATCTGACAGCGTGCACTTTACTTCTGACATACAGCCGATCAGAACAGGAGGAATAACCCCTCCGACAGACGTAGAACCAGTAAGGTGCTTGAAGCAATAATCCTCAAATCCATTTCTTCTTTGCGGAGTCACTACCCGTTGAATTTCCTTGTACAAAACCTTTAGATGTGGGGGAATCAAATCGAAAGAACATGCTCGGAGTAATTCAGCAACTGGCATCACCGTTGACATCGTATGTATCTCATTAAAACCCGTATGCGTGATATTCCCAAAAATACTCTTTGTCGTTACACCAAAGCGCTTTAATTCCATGTCTGTACCCACAATAAATCTCTCTTTTTCACCAAAAATAATCGAGCACATTCTTGATCGGGGCGACGCCCCGATCAAGAGTTTTGTATGCTTTTTTTGTACACTTCAATAAAAACAATACGTTAATATATAAAATGAATAATAATGAAATCTCACTCAAAGGCTTAGTTGACACAAACCAAACTGCTGGCATATCTAGATTTCAAGCATTCATCTCTGTATCACGATTGTTGAAGATCTTGCCTGAGCAAGTAACACATTTTGATT
Source organism: Vibrio sp. G-C-1 (assembly GCF_021728015.1). Taxonomy (NCBI): domain Bacteria; kingdom Pseudomonadati; phylum Pseudomonadota; class Gammaproteobacteria; order Vibrionales; family Vibrionaceae; genus Vibrio; species Vibrio sp. G-C-1. Next base: position 64,216 of record NZ_JAKKCR010000009.1, read on the forward strand.
TTGTTTCAGGTAACTTTCTGCGTTCAGTAAATGTTCAGCGTCAAGAAGACATATCTAAATACATAAAACAAAGTATTGAAACGAATGTTTTTTTTGATATCCCTCCTGTCTCACTATTTATCGGTAGCATTACAAAAGAAAAAACTATTTTAGAAAATTACAAACAAATCACTTTCAAAAAAGATTCAGCTTTTCTTGTAGAAGGATTTCACAGTATTAGCTCTCTATTTACCCTATTAGGTAAAAGCTGCCCATTTACACAGGAAAAACGTAAGGTCGGTTGGGCTTTAGATGTTGCGGATACAAACAAACTCCTGAACTCAGAGTTAAGAGTAATTTTTCACTACTCTCCTCAAGTAGAAGTTCCAAGTATTCTGATCAGTCAGCACTTTCTAAATATGAATACTCTCGATACAAGAGTTTATTCTCAAAATATCATAACTTGTACTGATGATGGATCGCCATTAGTAGTTGGCGCTAACGAGTTAGCGTCACTACTAAAATTAGGTGAGTTAGGTGGCGTATCAAATTTAAATAAGATTACTAAATCAGATAGTTATGTAACAACTAGGCATACTCTTATACACATCATCTTAGCCACGTTATCGGGAAGAACGGCGAGAATAGAAAAGCGTCTGCCAACTAAGCTTTCTGATAAGCGAGAAATTACCCCTCAATTAATCTCCGAGACAGTAAAATTGATAACACCCTTCATTCAAGGATGGCTTTCTGCTCTCAAAAGTGATTTCATTCTAGAGAAAAGCGGCTTTCAAAACTCGATGCAGGTTTGGCAAGCTCTTGGTCTCGTAATACACCATTTACTGAACTCTGGTGTTACTTCAAAGGAAGAGCTCTACCAAGCAGGGGAAACACTATCACAATTGGATTACAGTAAGGACGCACTTCATTGGTCTGAGTGCGGCGCTCTCAAAAAAGATGCAAGTAATACTTATTGGATTAATGCTACGGGTGGCGGTCGAACATTTCGCGATAAAATGGCGGATTACTTTATCCAAACAATCGAAAAATCAAAGAAATAAAGTTCCACTATGCTTCCAGCTTGATTAAATTTCAGTAATTAGCAGCTAACTATTCGAAATAGCACCATTGTTAACTGTTTACAAACATGAATGACTGAACCATGTTTCTTTGACAGTAGTGATCTTTGTATAAGTTTATGCTAACTGGTAATGATAAGATTCCACAAGTGGCGTTAAATGGAATCAACAATGGCAAAAGAAGTTAAAAAATTCACAACAAAAGAGCTTGGGAGACATTATGGCAACGCTATGGAAAACTCTTTACAAAGGAATGAAGCCGAAGGTGAAATTAAAAGACGTGAACTGAGAAACAACAATATCCAAACATGGGCTATTGTAATCACATGTATCTTAGGTTTGGCTACATTTGTAGCGTCTCAAATTATTAAATAAAGATGACTCGTGTAACATGGTTATTGCAGAAATAAAAAGAGAACAAGATATTTTGTGCTGTTATATATTTAAACAGTGTGGAAACATTGACCATACAAAATCAGACGGAAGTGACAGTTTTGATTATATTGTGTGACTTGATCTTACACCTACAATACACCCTCACCGCTTACTCTTGGAAAGAAGTCATTTAATAGGATTAATCTAAACGACTTACAATTAGTTAAAAAAATCACTTTGAAACTTTAAGTTTATGTTAGATTTATTTAACTTTACGTTTGAACACATAATGTCCAAATGTTTCTCTATTTGTAAAATAGTTTCCAGACAGCTCATCATTACTTTCCAAACTAAGGTGCAAAATTGCAGCACCTTCATGTGATTGCTTATGTTCTTTATTATAATCACTGTTAATTGCTTTTGATTCTGAACTGTACATGTAATAAAACGATGCTTGATCAGATTCAGGGTCTTTAAATGGTTTTACCAGTAATGTTTTTGAACGTGACTCATCTGTTTCCAGACTTACACTGAACGTAATAAGAGATTGTTTTATAAAAACTTTACCTAACTTTATTCCTTGCACACCATTCCAGTTCCAGTTAATCTCGGCAAGCCATTCACCATTTAGGTCAGGAAAAAACTTATCGTTTAGTACAGGAAACCATTTCCATACTTTTCGCCAACCTGAGGAGAAAAGATATATTAAAATAAACTCAACGATCGTAGATATTGAAAAAATAACCTTCATGTCACTTATGTTTGAGATACCTATTGCTGGTAATATTTTTGCGATTGTAACTACAATCAACGAATATATTATTGAAAATATGATCAATAGTTTTGTTATTGATTTTGTATCTATCATTACTTGCTTACCAACACAGGGGAGCCGTTTTCAAAAACCACGATTCCATACGAGTTACTTACAACAGCGGTTAACAACACGCCTTTAACTTTTGAGCCCAACAATGCCGCTACATATCTAGTACCAAAGCCACTTTCATTATCAAACTTCACCTCAAAATCAACAGGAGGAGCAAAGTACACATTTCTATGTGTTATTTTGAACTCATTATTGATCATGTTAAAGCCATCGTGGTGGGTATTGGTCGCCAAACTACTTTCCAAAATGGTTGTATATACATCATTATTACCATGCAATTCAGAAACCTTACTCATGTTGAAGATAGGCAAATCACTCAAGTCGTCATAAATGATGATACCTGTTCCAGTAAAGGAATTACCTGGAACTTCTTTTTTTAATTTCTCCAACAACTCAAATACTTTGTTTTTCAAGTAAAATCCTCTACTAAAATCTAACGCCACGCTAAGTAGTGAACATCACGCCCGCCATACCTAACTCATTGTGCCGTAAACACTTAGACCAATTCAAACCGAAATTTACAAACGTTACGAACCGTATTAAATGTTTTGCTATGCCACTTATTGACACTGTAATTATACACAGTTATTGTTCATTGTATGTACAATAAAATAGGCTATTTATGAGAGACTTTAATGCAAACCAGATTAATGGTGACGTCAACATTAACGACAACTCAACTGAACACAAACTATTGATACACTGTAGCAACGAAGAGCTGCTGCACGAAGAAATTCATCGAAGGGATGTACTTTCGAAAGAAAGAAACAGGAAAAACAATGTCCTATTTAAACTATTAGGTTTTTGTGCATCTGCTTTTGTGCTTGCTGCTATTTGGTATTGGATCAAAGGTCAAGTAGACTTGATCTCTGGTATGCTTGGTTTCGCCTCCATAGCCTTAACCCTACTTTTCCTCCAAGAAGGTGAAAAAACTACTGAGTTTGAGAGACGTCAAATACAAGCTCTAAATGAAATCAACATGCTGCTCAGGGAGAGAGGTGTTCGATAACTTTAAGCGTCTTGAATTTGGGCTGTAAACTAATTTCAGCCCTACGAGCATAGGTATGTATACGCTTATGAGTAGGACACTAGCTATTTTTCCAATTAATCCCCATTTTGTATCGGAACAACTACATCATTCTGAGAACTTATTTCGGTCTGTAGTTCGTGTGCTCGATACATCATCTCCGCGTATTTATGCTCAAGTATTTTTCTCGCCTTTATGGCATTGTCTCTTTCTTTTCTGTATCTGTTTTTAAGCTCTGTTGCTTTTTTTAACTTAGCTTTCAGTACATCTATATCTGACAAACTACTAGACTCTTCGATAAGAAAGCTATTTTCTAATTCCTTTTGTTTATTAGCATTGCATTCATCAATTATTGGATTGGCATACTCCATAAATTTTTTAAATTTGTATATGTAGCCGTGCCCTAATCCCGCTTCCTCATTAACTCGGTTCAGAGTAAGTCTACCGTTAGCTTTTACCCTGATAGGCTCACCATTCAACAGTCGCTGTAAAGCATTAACTAACATGCCCTCCGCTCTTGTTCTAGAGTTAAATTCAATTTTCATATTAATGAGCCTTTATATTATCGGTGAAACTTTCATAAGGAATGCCATGGAAAGTGAGTGTTTGTTCGATAATCAATATTTTTTCCTTTCTAGCAGAAAGCAAAGATGAATATGCCTGATCTCTCAACTCATTGATTTTTCTGAAAGAACGAATAAGTTCTATACGCTCCCTAGCCATTTTTTTTGCACCTTTATCTGTAACAACTCGGCCGCAATTTTTTCTCGATTTAGTAACCTCATTCATAGAACACAAACGTTCGCAATCTCGGCTAGTGCAATAGCCTCCCGTTGGTAAGATAACAAGAGCTTTCTCTTTTGAACGTAGTAGCATTCGAAGCTCATCACGGTTCATATACACTTTCTCCCCTTTCTTAAGCATCTTCTCCTTAATAGCCCGAATTTTCTCACCTTCAATCCCAGAGAGCCTATCTGATACATTGTAGATATCATCTAAAGCGTCGACTGACACATCCTCTACGGCTTTATGAAATTCCTTAAGCAAATCCTTATCCATCAATAACTTGTTAGTTCGGGCTAGTTCAGAGTAATTTATATACCAGCGCGACATTCTAAGGTTCTTATGTTTAAGTTGATACTTGATGGTCAGTTCATTACCTAATTGATTTCTAACAACAAATACAGCAAATGATCGCCTTATATCATGTGGAGAAAGTTTAGGTAACGTACCACCTAGCTCTAACTCACCAGCCCAATCGGGATTTAACACATTGAATTCTTCAACATCTTCTTCAGTTGCTTGAATATCAAAGAGTTTTAGCCCTAAGCCAGAAACATCATTGTCAAAACGAAGTCTGTAGTATGGTCGCGGGACTTGCCCCCTGTAATCGCACGATATGAAAGCACCTTCTAACTCTTCCATTGCAGCGTCATAAGCATCCTTAGATACATCACCATTATGCTTAGCGATCTCCAATCTATTTTGATGATAAACCCTCATGCTTTGTGAAGCGTCGTAGGCAACTTCTAAAGCATTTTTTACTATTGGATGTGTATTCCACACAGTATAAATCGGCTGCCCATCGTTTCCTTTGCTAGTGAGTCCAGATACCAATGGAATCCCTTGCTTAACTTCATAACTCTCCTTATTCATAGTTAAAATTTCTTGCGTCCGTGCACCACTAAATAGAGCAACACAAATGAAACACTGTTTGAGTAGTTCATGTAGCCATTTACCATCAAACCTCATTTCGAAGTCAGGAATACTTTTGGCTAGCTTTTTAGCATGCCTTAAGATCCTAGCGTTAAACGCGGCCTGCTGATTATGCGTTAGTTTCGATACATTATGCTTAGCCAGTTCAATCGTGTATTCTGTATCTCTCAGCTTATATGCTTGCTCGATAACCTCAGAGATTGAATGTCTATCCTTATGGTATTTTTCAACAGTCTCAACTACCTGAGAAAGTACCTGAATATGTATTGCTTCAGGGAAAGCAATACATTGTTTTTCATCTCTTGAGCTCTTTAGCTTCGAGTATTCTTTGGCTGATACGACACGGTTTGTTATACCAACATCAGTCAATAGGTTTATAGTCGCGGATAGTTGCTTCAACGTACCAAAACTATACTTTCCTGCTAGGGCCCTCTTAAGCCTTTTCCACTCGCGATCGTGTGCCAAAAGTGAGAAGTCTGATTTCCCCCAATGGCGAATAATGTAATTCAGGTTCTTTACAATAGTCATCAAGTGACTTACGGTAACGTCAAGACTGTTTGATTTTTGTCTTTGGTGCTCTACCACCGCAAACATACAAGACTGAACATACTTCCTATGTTGTTCATCTATAGCCGAAAAAGACAATTTCTTTTTCACCTGCTTCAACGCAGTGAAATCCCACTCACTGTCAAATAAACGAGAAACACCTTCACTTGAGCTGTTAAAAGTGACATATGGATTTTCTTCTAAACATTTATCCATTTGTTGATTGTTATTGAACGACATAACTAGTCTCCAAAGTACTGCTGCAAGCTAGCGCGATTTTGATACAAAGGATGTAGCTCACCTTCGCGTATTCTACTCAATGCCTTATCGTAGTTACTTGGCGACTTAACTTTCATTCGTTCAAGCGTTTTACTAATAACAGCCTCAGTTTCAAACAGCTTAGTCTTAGGGGTTGAGTTAATGGATATATATTCTTTTAAGTCGGTAAGCTGCTCTAAAAACGATAACATGAGCCAAATATCAAATTCAGATGCCACTAATAAATGACTTTCACAGTCAAAGCACCCTAAGAAATCCGTACATTTGTGTTCATCATTATCTAAGTTTACTCCTTGGTGCTTTTTCCTCTGTATCTCCAAGGAAAGCTTCTTCGATGTGGGGCCAGAACAATGAACTCCAGATGGAGTTATTGCTGTACAGAACTTTCCTTTAATTAGTCGTTGTTTGTAGTCGTAATCAGATAAAATATCACTTTGTAGAGCTTTTGCCTCCGCGACCGACTCAGAAATCTCTTTCCCCTTCGCAATTGACATTTGTGCGGAAAATGCGGCATTCAAGTTGTTATCATGGTCATCTTTAATTCCATTACAATATGCAGAACTGACTGTTCTAACAGTGTTGTTTAAGCCCAACGATACCAGCACTACATCTTCTGTAACACGCATCAAAACATCTGATTTAGTTTGCCGAAAACGTGCAGCGTTAACTCTAACTCCCAATAATTTTTCTACCAACTTATTAATATAGTCAGTATTTGATTTGTTATAAGTAAAATCTAATACGCTCCCATTCTTCAGCTCTAAATATGGAAATAAAGGAAGTGTATCCATTTCCTTGTGCCCAAGTTTCTCGTACAAAAACTTAGTCATTCTCATCCACTTTTCAATCAACTCCTTAGTGTATTTTGAAAAGCCAAGAGCACTGTCTATTTTCTTATAACCTGCCCTAAACTTTTCTCCCTCAAATACGTAACGCCCCCCATTTATATCCTTGAACTTAACTTCCATGCGCCTCATTGAACTAAGAACTGAATGATTCATTCCTGTCAACATAAAAAAGACATACAACGAGTTACGACTTGCATGGTTTGCCAATAAGTTAAATTTGAGTTCTTCTTCTGATAAGTTGCTATTTCTTTTATTTACAGATGGAACCATCATACAGAGTCGGAAAGCTTTTCTTTTATTGGAAAGATCAATAGCTGACCAATTGTTCAACCGAGCTTGCTCAGTTAATAATTCCTCACTAAACATTGGGTGAACACTAGGCGTTTGAGATTGCTCTACGTGGATCATTAATTTATGAAGGCTATTTACAAGGAGACGCGAAATTGATTTGAGCTCAGTTTCTACTTTATAGGCAGTCAACGTAGACGAACGCTCTTTTGTGGGGACAATCGGTAAGTTTCTTATATCTGAGTAGCGCCCCCATTTCGAAAGTAACCAAGCCAATATTGCCTGTATGCCATAGGCTTTTGAAATTTCCTTTCCTCTCTTTCTCTGGGCATTGTAGTGTTTTAGACACTTAAACATTATTTCGAGAGAAAAAGGATCGCCAATATACGCGATAGAATCGATATATCGTAAGTAAGATACTAATCCCCCTTTGAAATGGCCCAGTATCGAATGTCCTTGCTTTTCTTGAATAGCAAGAGCATACAGCTCTTTAACTAGGTCATCCCTCCCCGCATTAACTACCTTTCCTTTCGCAATACTTCTTTGCGTGGGAACCCCCAGGAAACGAAACCTATTGAAGTTGAACTTTCGATCTTTGCCATCAGAAATAACCATATCTTGAAACCGTAATACACTAATAGAACTCTTATTCAGCTCTCTATTAAGCGGTATTAACGTGCGAGGGCGTCCTGAGCGTTGTACATGCGGCTTATTAATCTCAACGCTCATGGGACACCTCATCATTATGAAATGCACCTATATAATCAAGCACATCTTCGTATATCTCATCGGATGATGGCATGTCTTGAGCGATCTTTAGATACAACAAAGTCGTAGCCCTTTCATCATGGCCTAGTAAACTTGATACCATATCTAACGCTTTATCAGGACTAATAACAGGTATCCCATTTTCATCTACTTTATTTAGCAAGTGCCTAAATAAACTAATAGCAAAAGTGGGGCGAAGGTTGTGTAAGGAGCCTACGATTCTTTTATCTAAAGAGACTAACAAATTAGCTGTATTACGAACCTCCCCCCAACGCATTGTAAAGTCATTCAACCGCGTAAACATCGGCTTGCCTGTTTGCGTTATAAATAGGTAGTTAAGGGATGGGTTGATAGCATCATCGCCTTCAAAAAGATCGGTATTCCCTTGAGCAATTTCCTGTTCACACCATTTTTTGAAGGCAGCTAATCGCTTTTGATATCGCTCAGATTGAGTGTATTCATATAGTATTTTCATTAAGAAAGCAGGGATGACTGTAACTCTCGATTTATTCCCTCGATAAGACGTCTTAGTTAGAGATCCATATCTATCACCTATACCTATTTTTAAGATACTGTTCTTAAAAACTTCTTTACCGTCACATATGATCGTTTCAGGATTTACTACCTGTTCTAAATGCAAGCTAGCTGTTTCTTCTCGGCGCAAGCCTGTATAACGGCAAACCATTGGATGTAAGCAAAACTCAATAGGTAATGAATGTAGCTTCTTATCGTCACCATGACGAACCACTCTTCGTGATTTCATCAATATGTCTTGCAAAATCTTCCATTCAGGGCAGCTAAATGGTCTTAAATCTCTTCGTAGATTATCTAAAGCCGTACCGTAACTTTTCGAAGGTTTACTGAATTTTAGTCGCAGGTCTGTGGTGTGAAAATCTTTGCGTTGGTAGGCTTGGATACTTGAAGCTTTCGCCTCAAAGTAAACGGTCACTACTTCATAATCGAAAGGAGGGTTATTGAAGATAAAGCCTTTTTTGAGCCAGTAACGATAGAAACTTATCACACTGGTAAGGTACTGTTTTGCTGTAGTCTCAGCCAAGCTGCCTTGTTTTACTAAGTTCCTTAAGCCTTCTCTATATTGATATGTTAAGCGCCCTTGTTTATTGCGAGGAAAGTTCAGCCATGATGGTCGTGGTTCATCATAAAGTTCATCAATATCTGATTCATTATATTCTTCGTCCCACTGAGCCTGTGTATCTAAAATAAAGGTAAAGTAATGCGCTAATCCTTGAGCAGTTACGCCTAACTCCAATACGTAATCTTCAATGGCCCTAGACATCAGAAACTCATTAACGACGTCCAATGGCTGATAGTCTACTAAACATCCTGCTCTATCGTATTGAACGATATTTAAGAGCGGCATATTTTTTATCAATACATCGTTATTGTTACTACGATACTCACTGACTAGCCTCTCATTACAATCCTTAGACAGCAATGGTTTTTTATACGTGTAGTCTTTAATCTTTGAGATTTGTACGTATGAAAAATGCAGCATAAATGACTTACCGTAGAATTAAACCTTACAGTAGATCATAGACTACATTCTCATCTTATGAAGGTAAGTATTATCTTTTATAACCTGAAGGTAAGTTTTGGATGTGGTCTTCCCAATCGACAACATCGATTTCGTATACCACTTTGTTACGAACACTTTCACCTGCAGCATGCATCTCTGATTTAGAACCCGTAATCAGAGGGTGCCACTCAGGAATCGGTTTAGATTCAGATAGAAGACGGTAAGCACAAGTGTCTGGTAGCCAATGGAATTCATGAATCTTGTCACGAGTCAGCTTCAAACACTCTTCACCTGAAGTGAAGCGGTTCGGGTAGTCTTTACAAGAACATGTTTTGTCGTTTAACCAGCTGCACGCCACGTTGGTGTAGTAAACTTCATCGCTATCTTCATCCATTAGTTTATGCAGGCAACACTTACCACAACCGTCACACAGTGATTCCCACTCGTTCTCGGTCATTTGCTCTAGTGTCTTTTCTTGCCAAAATGGATTCGTCATAGGATTACTTCTTACTCTTTTACTGGGGTGCGTGTTATACCGCTAGCCCATAAAAAGTTCAAGGATAATAATTGTTCATTCTTTGATTCAATCAACAGCTGTCACTCTCATCATTTTTTGCTACTATCGCGCACCCTGTTATTTAGTGAGTTTAATTTGATGGAATGTCGCCTAGGTTGTGGAGCTTGTTGTATCGCTCCAAGTATTACATCTGCTATTCCTGGAATGCCTAATGGTAAGCCTGCTGGCGTACGCTGCATTCAATTAAATGAGCAAGATCTATGCAAATTATTTGGTCAACCTTCACGCCCGAAGGTATGTCACCAGTTCAAAGCCTGCCCTATCATCTGTGGTAAAACAGACCAAGAAGCGCTTGATAACCTGATTGAGTTAGAAGCCATTACCTAAGATTAGCTGACCTTTTCTTCCTCCTATATGCCCAAGATTTCACAATTCTGCGAAATCTAAACTATCTTGTTGATACTGGTACAGATTAATAAGGATAGTTATGAATAAGTATATCGCAGAAATGTTCGGTACGTTTTGGTTGGTGTTAGGTGGTTGTGGTAGTGCCGTCTTAGCCGCGGCTTTCCCTGATGTGGGAATTGGTCTACTCGGAGTTTCCCTTGCCTTTGGTTTAACCGTACTCACCATGGCTTTTGCTATTGGCCATATATCCGGTTGCCACCTTAACCCTGCTGTCACCATCGGTCTATGGAGTGGTGGTCGCTTTGATGGCAAGGATGTTGCGCCTTATATTATTGCCCAAGTGATTGGCGGTATTATCGCGGGCGGCGTGCTATTTGTGATTGCTTCTGGTCAAGCAGGTTTTGACGTTGTCTCATCAGGCTTTGCTTCGAATGGTTACGGTGAACACTCACCGGGTGGCTATTCGCTAACCGCAGCACTCGTGTGTGAAGTAGTAATGACTATGGTGTTCCTATTCGTGATCATGGGGGCAACCGATTCGAAAGCACCTGCCGGGTTTGCGCCTATCGCGATTGGTCTTTGTTTAACCTTGATCCACCTTATCAGTATCCCCGTCACTAATACCTCTGTGAACCCTGCTCGAAGTACTGGTGTAGCCGTATTTGTTGGAGACTGGGCTGTTTCGCAATTATGGCTATTCTGGATTGCACCGATTATTGGTGCCGTGATTGGCGCTGCGATTTACAAAGCTGTGCGTGGCTCTGATTAATCGTTTGAAAAGGTTTTAGAGTAGACGCATTTCAGAATAGAGCTTTAAAACAAAAAAGAAAAAGCCGCTTAGTGATGATTCACCAAGCGGCTTTTTTAGATCTTATGACGACCGAGTAAGGAGTGCGAAAGCGTGGTGCCATCCACCAGCTCTAGCTCACCACCGACGGGAACACCATGGGCGATACGGCTAGCGTTCACTTCATGGGCATTACATAGCTCAGCAATGTAATGCGCTGTTGCTTCCCCTTCTACTGTCGGGTTAGTCGCTAGAATTACTTCAGTGATATCACCACGACGTAAACGGTAATCCAAAACATCGAGACCGATATCACTTGGACCGATACCATCAAGTGGTGAAAGATGCCCCATAAGCACAAAGTAACGACCTGAATATTGGCCCGTTGCTTCAATGGCTGCAATGTCTGCAGGGCTCTCTACTACACAAATTTGACCATTTTCCTGACGTTTAGGATTGGTACAAATGTGGCAAGTATCTTCTTCAGTAAAAGTACGGCACTCATTACAATGACCAATTTCGGTCATTGCTTGGCTAAGAGCTTCAGCCAACTGTAGGCCGCCTTTTCTATCGCGCTGTAACAAATGAAAGGCCATACGCTGCGCCGACTTGGGGCCAACCCCAGGTAGACAACGTAAGGCCTCCATCAAATGCTCCAGCATATGACTGGTACGCATATTTAACCGTTCTAACTTTAAATAACGGCTTATTCAAGAACAAGCCGTTGGAAGAGACAAGTCTCTTATAAATAAGTCGCTTAGAAAGGCATTTTCATACCTGGTGGAAGTTGCATCCCACCAGTTACGCCAGCCATTTTCTCTTTTTGAGTCTCTTCAACACGACGAGCTGCATCGTTGAAAGCGGCTGCGATAAGATCTTCAAGCATCTCTTTATCGTCTTCCATTAGGCTTTCATCGATATCAACGCGACGAACACTGTGACTACCAGTAATCGTAATTTTTACAAGGCCAGCACCTGACTCACCTGTAACTTCCATATTTGCGATTTCTTCTTGAAGCTTTTGCATGCGTTCTTGCATTTGCTGGGCTTGCTTCATCATGTTGCCCATACCGCCTTTACCAAACATGTTATTACTCTCTGGTCTAATTGGTTTATTAAAATCATTTAAGCTACTAAGGGCTTAAATGGGGGTTAAAACACTGTGATTCAACCCCACGAGTTCAGTTCTCTGATTTGCTTTCCAAGGATGATATGCTCATCACTAAATGAAAGGCATATCGATATTGGAGGAACACTATATTGGACGAACGCTGTCTCTATCCAACTCGGCAGCAAAACGTCTTTCGATAAACTGTACGTTGGCATCGTTTTCCAAACTGGTAAACGCGTCTTTCAACTTGCTTTGATACAATCTTTCTCGCAGTTCTAGCGGTGTTTCTCCACCATCACCAATTTCAACACTCAAATGACACTCTTCTCCAAGCACAGTATTGAGAGACTGTAATAGCTCACTCTGTGCACGGTCCGTATTCAAGTGAGCCTGGCTCGCTCTTAACGTTAAGGTGATTGATGTGTCAATCTTAGTAAATACTGAGTTCAATGCTAACTGTTCAACAAGCTTGGCTGTCTCTAGCTTTTGAATCGTGGCGGACCATTCATCTTGAACAATCGACTCTTGAAGCAATTTGTCGACCATTTCAGGTGTCTTAATATGCTCTAACGCACGCTTGATCTGAGTAGGTGTAAGCTCTTTGCTCACCTCTTTCACTACAGGTTTAGACGGTTTCCAGCGATAAGGTTCATTATCGTTGGTCACATTTTCTGTCGAAGAGGCGGTTAAAGAAGCTGGCGACACCCGCTCAGAACCACCGTGTTGCTGAGCAACTCGGTCAAGAACTGAAGTTTTAGCTGGTGTCGCTTTAGCCTTTTTTGGCGCCGAACCTTTGTTTTCTGTTGCTGCACCACCTCTACGTTGAGAACGCAATTGGTGACGTAAACCACTCACAGGCGAAGTTGCACGCGCTGGTTGCTCTTGCGAAGCAGAAGGAACAGGTGGAACAGAAGGTGCAACGGGAGCAACATTTGGCTGCTGTTGATTTTGATAATTAGCTTGCTGAGTCATGGGACTCATCGGCTGCTCTGTGCCGTAGCTTGGACGCTCATCATAAGCAGGTGGCGCGTCATACTGACTGTGCGGGTAATCCTGTTCTGGATAACCTTGGTTGCCTGAATGATCAGCGTAACCTTGCGAATCTGAATATTGGTTCTGATTCTGCGGCGGTTGCTGTTGCACAGGCTGCTGAACAGGAGCTTGCTGAGACACTTGAGGCTGTGAAACCGCTGGAGCCTGAGCTGACTGTCTCGGAGCGGCCATTGGCGCAGCTTGACTCACTGGCTGAGCAACGCTTTGAGTTGGAGCTTGTCCTTGAACTACTTGCGCTGGGCTAGTCGACTCAGTCGAGATAGCCGTAGCAACAGTTTGCTCAGCAGGTCTGAATGCCAACATACGCAGAACCACCATCTCGATACCAACACGAGCGGTTGGCGATAATGGCAAGTCTTGACGCCCTTTCAACACTATCTGGTAGTAGAGTTGGATGTCTTGAGGGCTTAACGCTTTGCTCAGCAGTTCTAGCCTTTCAGCATCAGGCTGAGCCTTGTCTAAAGTCGACGGCAGAGCTTGATACATCGCCAAACGGTGTAATTGAGTCGCAAGTTGACTCAGCAATCCATCCCACTCAACGCCATTTTCAGCAAGAGCTTGAATGCAAGCCATCGCTAATTGTGGTTGTTTACTGCTAATCGCTTCAAGTAGATGAATCGCTTGGTCTGTATCCAGCGTTCCAAGCATGTGAGCAACAGTGTCTGTCACTACATTGCCATTACCTAATGCGATAGCTTGGTCTGTTAGGCTAAGAGCGTCACGCATACTGCCATCAGCGGCATGAGCAATCATTCCAAGCGCACGAGATTCAGACGTCACATTTTCTTGTTCAAGAATATGATCGAGTTGCTCGTGGATATTATCAACGCTAATCGGCTTAAGGTGGAATTGCAGACAACGCGACAATATCGTCACAGGAAGCTTTTGCGGATCCGTTGTTGCGAGCAAGAACTTCACATACTCAGGCGGCTCTTCTAAGGTCTTTAGAAGCGCGTTAAAACTGTGCCTAGACAGCATGTGTACTTCATCGATTAGGTAAACCTTGAAGCGACCACGTGCAGGCTTGTACTGAACATTGTCCAGAAGCTCGCGGGTATCTTCTACCTTAGTACGTGAGGCAGCATCGATCTCGAGCAGGTCAACAAAACGACCTTCATCGATCTCTTTACAGGTTGCACACTCACCACAAGGGGTTGAAGTAATGCCTGTTTCACAGTTGAGTCCCTTAGCAAACAAACGGCCGATGGTCGTTTTACCGACACCTCGTGTACCGCTGAATAGGTAAGCGTGATGCAACCTATTTTGGCTAAGGGCATTCTCTAATGCTGTTAAAACATGGGCTTGACCAACCACTTCTTTGAATTTGGTTGGTCGCCATTTTCGCGCTAACGCAAGATAGCTCATGAATAATTCCGAAAAGGATTAGTGACCGTCGAATTCGCAGATGCTAAACACTTCTAGACCTAAGCCTTGTAAGCGCTTGTCACCACCGATTTCTGGAAGGTTAATAACAAATGCAGCGTGTTCTACCACACCACCAAGCTGACGAATCAGCTTTGTTGTCGCTTCAATCGTACCGCCTGTTGCCAGCAAGTCATCAACCATCAGCACTTTATCGCCTTCAACGATAGCATCGGTATGGATTTCTAGCGTATCAGTGCCGTACTCAAGCTCATAAGATTGTGCCACAGTTTGACGAGGCAACTTACCCGGTTTACGAACAGGGATAAAGCCGACACCTAGCTCAAGAGCAAGAGGCGCACCAAATAGGAAACCACGAGCTTCAGTACCAACGATCTTAGTAAAGCCCATGCCCTTGTATGTGTCCACTAACAGGTCAATTGTCGCTTTGTAAGCGGCAGGATCTTCCATCAAGCTTGTTACGTCACGGAACAAAATACCCGCTTTAGGGTAATCAGGAATGCTTTTGATGCTTGCTTTGATCAGAGAGATTTTTTCTGTGTTCATAATCTTATGCACTTCATTAGGCCGCTTTCCAAACTCTCGTTAACGAATCAAACATCAACGCTCGGAATTAAGGAAAGGTACGATTGGTATTCATTGCAACGAGAGTCATAACTCTGATTGCTGAAATAATAAACGCCCGCTATACAAGCAGGCACACTGGCTTAATGGTAGTGATTTTCTTTGCTGTCAGCAACCAACTCATGGGTTGGAAGTCGCATAAACCATGTGAGAAGAATAACAAGTACACAAATTAGGAAAACCTTGACCCAAATGATCGGGGCAAAGTAGATCGATAACGCAAAACTCAACAAGATAAAGAACACGCCACGCGTTTTAACTTGTTTGGTCACAGCACCGTGTTGATACCAATTGTTCAATAACGGGCCGAGCGTTTTATGCTCATGCATCCATTTGTGAACTTTGGGGTTGCTTCGCATGAAACATGCACTGGCAAGAAGGAGAAAAGGCGTGGTTGGCAGAACGGGTAAAACGATCCCTAGAACTGCAAGAATGATACAAAGGCCACCAGCAATATTGAGGCTTAAAACTCGAACGCTAATTGTGGCCTCCTTGAGTTAGCTATCACCATCGGCGACGATAGCTTAACTAGAATGTTGCGTAACCATTGAATACTCGGATCAACGTAAGAGTTGCTGGTAGTAATGGAATCGCTAAAAATGCGGCTAAAAATCCTAAAAAATAGAATACATTAAACGGGTCTTGAAAGTCTTTGTTATCTGCCATGATTGCTTCTTGTTTTTGTTAGTAAAGGTAAGTATCTGGCGAACCAAACCCGCTTTGCTAAATCGACATTTAACAAAAAAGGCATGGCCACACCATTTGCGCAACTATACCTTAATCAATTATTCACAAAAACCGAGGAAATATAGGGTTAATCAGTGGACCCTTGGTGTATGTCTAAACTAAAACTGGCCGATCCAAGCAGGCTCAATGATAGCTGGCAGCCTTGTTCAATCGGAAGATCCCGTGTAATGAAGTTCTTCTTACAGTTCTCACCCAAGCGCTCGCCCGCCGCAATATGTTGATTCAATTCGCCATTCGACCATTGTCCATCTAAACCCGCAGGTAGAATAGAGATAGTTCCCACAGCAAGATCAGCAACACCAAACAAAGCATTCACAGGGGTCGAACATTTAGAGCAACGAATCCCCTTCTCCAAAATTTCCGCAATATCTTTGAGATCAACGTTAAAATCTTTTCTATTTCTGATGTAATCGTGGAATAACGCTCTCACCAACAATGTGGCCGCTGAGCCGCCGTTATCAGAAGACGACGAATCGACAAGGTAGAAAGCAAACTGCCCGTTCATCATCCACGCATAATCAAACACAAGCGGCATCATTTCTGTTGATTGCAGTAAACGGTAGCTGCAACGCCATGAGCCTTGTCGTGTGTCTTTCTCTGGAAGCAGCGCATGCAATAAATCTCTTGCAGCACTCGGGTTATCTTGCAGGTAGTTTAGATGCCAATGCAGCTCTTGGTCTTCAGGGATCTCGCCACCGTCATCAACGCAGAACCATTGGCTTGAAAAATCTCGTTGGTCTGAAATGTTATCGAACGAATCTGTCAACGTATTCGCAATCGCACTTCCTAAGTGACCGTGATCCTCTAGAGGTTTCGCTAAAAAGTCTTTGATACCAAATCGTAATGCTTTCGCCACATCAGACATATCATCAGTGCCAGACACAACGATCATAGGCAGTGACGGATACTCTAAACTGAGCTCTTCTACAAGCTCAATGCCATCCAGTATCGGCATTGATAAGTCACACACAATTAAATCTGGCGCTGAGTCTCTAAGCTTTTGCAGAGCGTCCAGCCCATTTTCAGCCTCAACCACTTTATAACCAATCTTGTCTAAGTACGCGCTGGTTATCCGGCGAAAAATAGGATCATCATCAACCAACATAACGCATTTTTGATTGAGAACTTCCTGAGCCGAGGTCATAACTGGCTGACTGTGAGTTTTGTACATAATCTCTAACCTCACAAAACTAAGTCGAATTATTATTGTTATCTGTTCTAAGAACTAATATAAAACTTAGTAATAAAATACTAAATACACAAATGTTCACTCTTTACTGGTAATTCGTGACAAGGGTTGGAATACTGGTAAATAGTGCAACGAGTTGACGTAACGCAAACATTGATCTCAATATTACGTATAAATTAGATGAGATTGTAAACAAATGTGTCTGGATTTATGAAATTAGATGATTTAAACCTCTTTCGACTTGTCGTTGAAAATGGGAGCTACACCGCAACATCGCGCAAGACTATGATTCCGGTTGCGACCATTACACGACGCATCCAAGCCTTAGAAGATTCTTTGAACCTAAGGCTTCTCAATAGACACGCGCGTAAACTCTCTTTAACAGAGGCTGGCGAACGTTTTTTCAATGAATGCTCACCGTTACTACAACGTCTATCTTCTACTGCAGAAGAACTCACTGACGTGTGTAAGGGGGCTTCAGGGAAGATTCGCATTACCGCCCCCTCGAACCTGACCAAGCGCATGATGATGCCGATGTTCAGTGAATTCATGACTCAATACCCTGATATCAATATTGAGCTGATGATGAACAACCAAGCTGATCAGCTTGATCCAACTGAGTGGGATGTCATTTTCAGAGTCGGCCCGCAGCGTGATTCAAGCTTAATCGCAAGAAAGATCAGTGAAGTGAAGGATATTCTTATCGCGAGTCCTGACTACTTAGCGAAGAACCCGGCACCAAGTCATGCAGAAGAGCTCGCGAATCATTCTTTACTCAAAGGTTACCCACTGATTAAGTGGCAGCTGAGTAATTCGAATGAAGAGACGGTCGTGAATAGCGAGAAAGGTCGTTTCAATGCGAATGCGCTTAATGTCGTGAGACAAGCCTGTTCAGAGGGCCTAGGTATCACCCTAATGCCTGACGTGATGATCCGTGAATACATTGAAGATGGCAGCTTAGTGCAAGTCTTAGAAGACTGGAGTGCTAACCCTCGTGATATTTACATGCTTTATAACCACAAAGACCACCTGCCAGAGAAGGTTAGATTGTTTATCGATTTTGTGATCGCATACCACATTCACTAAGATTCAATCCCCTTCCCCCGCAAACAAAAAACCAGAGCCGATGCTCTGGTTTTTTATTACTCATTTTTTATGAGTACGCTAAGCGCCTTCGTTATGTAACTCTAGGTTCGCGAGATCTTGTTGGATCTCACGCTCAACCTTTGAATCGTCATTACGTAAAGAGTCTAGGAAATCTAGGTACGCTTGGTCGATATCGCCCGTTACATACTCGCCGTTGAATACGGATGTATCAAAACGAGAGATGTCTTGATTACCCATACCTACAGCAGAGATTAAATCTGGTAGCGTTTGGAAAATCAAAGCATCGGCACCAATCTGCTTACAAATCGTTTCGTTGTCACGGCCATGAGCAATAAGCTCAGTCGCGCTCGGCATATCGATGCCGTAAACGTTCGGGAAACGAACCTCAGGAGCAGCAGAAACCATGAAGACTTTGCTTGCGCCAGAATCACGAGCCATCTCAATAATCTGCTCTGATGTTGTGCCACGAACAATAGAATCATCAACCAATAGAACGTTCTTACCTTTAAACTCAGAACGAATTGCGTTGAGCTTACGGCGAACCGACTTCTTACGCTGTTGCTGACCAGGCATGATGAACGTGCGGCCAACATAGCGGTTTTTCACGAAACCTTGACGATATGGCTTATTGATCGCTTGAGCAATTCGTAGCGCAATATCATTCGATGTTTCAGGGATTGGAATTACCACGTCAATGTCTAGGTCTGCGTACTCTTCTTTAATACGCTTGCCTAACATCTCACCCATCTCAACGCGTGCGCTGTAAACCGAAATTTTATCGATGAATGAATCAGGACGAGCAAAATAAACAAACTCGAAAATACATGGGTTTAATTGTGGGTTATCTGCGCATTGTTTAGTGAAAAGCTCACCATTGAATGTTGCGTAGATAGCTTCACCAGGGGCAACATCGCGCATAAAATCAAAGCCAACAGCGTCTAACGCTACCGATTCAGACGCAACCATGTACTCTGTTTTACCGTTAATTTCACGCTTACCAAGACACAGTGGACGAATACCATGTGGGTCACGGAATGCGATCATACCGTGGCCGATGATCATCGCTGTCACTGCGTAAGCACCACGAATAGTACGGTGCACGTTTGCAACGGCGCGGAACACATCTTCTGAAGTCACATTACCTTTAACAGTATCGATTTCATGAGCCAATACGTTCAGTAGAACTTCAGAATCAGAGGTTGTGTTGACATGACGACGGTCTTTTTCGAACAACTTCTCACGAACTTCACTTGCATTCGTTAGGTTGCCGTTGTGCGCCAACGTGATACCAAAAGGAGAGTTTACGTAGAAAGGCTGCGCTTCAGAAGCACTCGAGCTTCCCGCTGTAGGATAACGAACATGACCAATACCCACGTTACCTTGGAGGCGTTGCATGTGTTTTGCTTCAAAAACATCTTTAACTAAACCGTTCGCCTTACGCAGACGGAAACGATTGCTTTCTATGGTACAAATACCAGCGGCATCTTGGCCACGATGCTGCAATACCGTTAAAGCGTCATAAATAGACTGGTTTACAGGTGTTGAACCCACGATTCCAACAATACCACACATGTCCTAATCCTCGATTTTCGACATTAACTGGCGCTAAAGCGCGCCAGATAAGAAACTAGATGTTGCTTGTAAATGCTCAAAGAACGGCGCAATGATTCGGCTAAACTCCGGAACCAACTGCGAATTCTCCCACCACTCAGAACTTGGGAATGCAGTAAACGCATCCATGAAAAACAACACTGCAGAGACAATCAGAACACCACGTAAGCCGCCAAAGACGACACCGAGGATTCTGTCTGTACCCGACAGGCCTGTTTTCTGAACTAGCTGACCGATGACATAGTTAACTAAGGCACCGACAACTAACGTTGCAACAAATAATGCTGCTATCGCAGTTCCGTTTCGAAACATCTCATCTTCGATATTGGTGAAGTACATGGCTAATTTAGCGTAGTACTGGCTAGCAATAAAAAATGCTCCAAACCAAATAACAAGTGATAACGCTTCTTTAGCGAAACCGCGAACTAAACTGATCACGGCAGAGAAGCCGATCACGCCTAAAATGACAAAATCTAACCAATTCATGAATTCTTCATCTTAAGTTGGCGCGCATTTTAACAGAAAAAATGCTGACGCAAACGTTTTCTTATGGATTTAACGGTTTAAATTTGAGCAATTGGCCTTTTGAACCCGTAATTTTTTCTAATTCCTTAATTTGTCGCTCAAGTTTGGATTTAGAGACATCCGGGCCAATAATTACTCGCGTAAACGTTTTTTCTTGCTTGGTGTGAGCCTGGTAACCACGCTTTTGTAAATCCTTAACAACGTTTTTTGCGTTGTCAGCATTCTTCAAAGCCATCAATTGAATAATCCAAGCACTGTCTTGGTATTCATTTTTTTCCGGTACAGGCTTAACCACCACTGCCACTTTATCCGCTTCTTTGTTACTGGAAGCCGACGCAGTTTGCTTATCTGAATTATCAACACCACTTTCAACCACTCGCTCAACCGGAGAATCCGGCAGTGCAATCTGATCTTCAACAGGGTCGAGTACTTCAAAAACTTCTACATTACTATCAAGCTCTGGCTTAATCGGAATGCTTGCAAACTCTTCTTTATAGTGGAGCTTCTTACCATCTAGCACATCGGGCAATACAATCACACCAATGGCCACTAAAATGATGGTACCGACTAATCGGCTTTGGAATTTACTTGCCATTTAGTTTCCTTTTTTCTGCCAATGCTCCAATACTTCACCCACAGTATGGAAAGAACCGACCACCAGTACAACATCGTCACCTTTAACAGAAGCTAAAGCCGCTTCAAACGCTGCTACAGGGTTTGAATGCTGCTCTACGCCTTGAGGTAAGCTTTGACACAATTCAGCAGCTGTTGCGGCTCGTGGGCCGTTCAGCGAAGCTGGGTACCAATGTGTTGTGATTGGTGCTAATACTTCCAATGTCGCTGGGATATCTTTGTCATGAAGCATGGCGACTACAACGTGTAAATTTTTGCCTGCATACTTCTTCGTTACTTGCTGCGCAAAGTATTTAGCCGAATGCGGGTTGTGCGCAACATCAAGCACAATCACGGGTTGTTCGCTAATTTGCTGCATACGCCCAGGAAGCTGTGCGTTCTTCATGCCATTAACGACGTTCACATCGCTAATGCTAAGTTCTGAAGTACCTAATGCCATCAATGCTGTTGCTGCGTTAGGTAGCGGTAGGCTTGGAATAGGCAGTGATTCTAGTTGGAATGCCCCACTGCGCCAGTTCCAAGTATCGCCGTCTACATCATAGGTGTATTGGATACCCACCTGATAGAACTCAGCCTTAATGTCATCAGCGTGAGCAGCAACCGTAGCTGGTGGTTTAGGTTGACCACAGATAGCTGGCTTACCGCTACGATAAATACCGGCTTTCTCAAAACCAATCACATTGATGTCATCACCTAGCCAATCAACATGGTCGATAGCCAAACTGGTAATCACAGAAACATCATGCTCAACGATATTCGTCGCATCTAGGCGTCCACCTAGACCCACTTCTAATAACACAACATCAACAGCTTCAGTTTGAAAAGCACGTAACGCCGCTAAAGTCCCATATTCGAAAAAGCTAAGGCTGATCTCGCCGCGCTCTTTCTCAATGAAATTGAAAGACTGAACTATATTTTCATCGGATAGATCTTGGCCGTTAATACGAACACGTTCGTTATAGCGAATTAAGTGAGGAGAACTGTAGACACCAACTGAGTAACCAGCATCCAACAGAATAGCTTCCATTAGTGCACACGTTGAGCCTTTGCCATTAGTTCCGGCAACAGTAATAACGTGTTGAGCAGGTTTGGTGAGGTTTGCCTTAGAGGCGACGGCCTGAACTCGGTCTAATCCAAGATCAATAGCACTTGTGTGGATGTTTGATAAATAATCAAGCCACATCTCCAAAGAGGATGTGGCTTGAGGAATAGGTTGTTGACTCATCTAACTCATAACCATGATTAAGTAGGTTTGTTAGAAGGTACTTTACCCTTTTTCTGGCGCTTCTGGTACTTCATAAGTAGCTTCATTCGGTGAATCGTTCACAGAAACTACTAATGGTGAAGGCTGGTTGGTCATTTTAGCAACAAGGCTTGCAACGCGCTGACGCATCTCACGACGGTCAACGATCATGTCGATAGCGCCGTGGTCGAGTAGGAACTCACTGCGTTGGAAACCTTCAGGAAGGTCTTCACGTACAGTTTGTTCGATTACACGACGTCCAGCAAAACCGATAAGCGCTTTTGGCTCACCGATGTTGATATCGCCAAGCATTGCCAAACTCGCGGAAACACCACCCATTGTTGGATCAGTCATTACTGAAACAAACGGTAGGCCTTTCGCAGATAAACGCTCTAGAGCAGCACTGGTTTTTGCCATTTGCATTAGAGACATCAATGCCTCTTGCATACGAGCACCACCACTTGCAGAGAAACAAACTAAACCACAGTTGTTCTCAATAGCCGCATCTACCGCTTTCACAAAACGAGCACCAACAACAGAGCCCATTGAACCACCCATAAATGAGAATTCAAAAGCACACGCTACGATTGGTAAACCTAGTAGTTCACCTTTCATTGCGATCAGCGCGTCAGTTTCACCACTGTTCTTTTGAGCAGTAGAGATACGCTCTTTGTAACGCTTAGAGTCTTTAAACTTCAGTTTGTCTTGTGGCTCAAGATCAGCACCTAGTTCAACGCGCTCACCTTTGTCTAGGAATGTATCCAGACGGCGACGTGCCTTCATGCGCATGTGATGGTCACATTTTGGACACACTTCTAGGTTACGCTCTAGTTCAGCATGGTAAAGAACCTGCTCACAAGAAGTACATTTAGTCCAAACACCCTCAGGGATAGACGCTTTACGAGATGTTACGATGTTGCTTTTTTCTAAAATCTTTTCAAGCCAACTCATGGAAGACCTTTTTGTTTCGATTCTTACGCTTGATTGCGAAAGAAATAAATTTGGGAATTATGCGTGGGAATTAAAGCACATAAAACAGCGACTGTAGATAAAAAACTGGTTGTACCTATTTTCTGGCACTATTTTACGCACGAAACCGTAATATTTTTTGAACCTAAGTCTCACATTTAGTTCAAATTATCCGGTAAAAACAGAGGTCCAATTGGCTCTCGTGGTAACTCAAAATGTTCAGGATAATCAACATCTACCAGATACAAGCCTTCCGCTTTGGCGGTTGCGCCAGCCACTTTTCGATCTTTAGCCTCTAAAAGCCACTGGATCCACTCTGGTTTTTGCTCACCTTTACCTACTGCAATTAGGCTACCCGTAATATTCCTCACCATATGGTGAACAAACGCATTCGCTTTAATATCGATCACTATGTAGTGTCCATGACGAGTCACGTTTAAGTGAATCATGTTTCTCCATGGACTACGAGATTGACAATGTGTCGCTCTGAATGAGGTGAAGTCGTTCTCGCCTAACAAGTACTGACCCGCTTCATGCATCTTTTTTTCATCAAGGTGACCATGGTAATGGCTCACGCCTGAATTCAGAATGCCAGGACGTAGTGCATGATTAAAGATAATGTAGCGATAACGGCGTGCAGTTGCAGAAAAACGAGCGTGGAAATCCTCATTCACCTCTGTCGCCCAACGAACCGCAATATCTTTTGGCATGTTGGCATTCGCGCCCATTGTCCAAGCAACCATTTTACGATCAACATTAGTTTCAAAGTGAACGACTTGTCCCGTACCGTGAACACCGGCATCTGTACGACCTGCGCACATAACCTCTACAGGATGATTCGCGACAACTGAAAGAGCCTTTTCCAATTCTTCTTGGACACTTTTCACGTCTCGTTGGCGCTGCCAACCAAAGTAGTGGGTACCGTTATATTCAATACCTAAAGCAATTTTCATGTTCTTGTTCTCTTTGAAAATGGGCAAGAAGTATATACGGAAATGATTGCTAGCCCAAATAGGATGGGGCTAAAACTGCAATAAACAACCACTACCGCCCTAGACGGTGGTTTTAAGAAGCCAAATAAAACAAAGGCGCTTGGGCTCACCCAAAAATAGAGGGTAGCCAACGCTACCCTTTATGATTTTTTTAAATTTATCGACCGTTTAAGGTATCGATAAGATTCTTTGCCTCTCGACGAATATCATCGCTCCCGTCAACTATCGCCTCTTCTAGAAGCTTAATTGCACCTTGCGAATCACTCATCTCGATATAGATTTTAGCCAAATCGAGCTTGCCAGCAGCTTCTGCATTATTGTCGACATCATAGTTGCCGATATCACCGATAACATCAGGGAATTCATTGAGACCAACATCCAGCTTCAACTCTTCATCATCTGGATTAATGGCTTCTTCGCCTTCTTGCTCTACTTGAGCCATCAGTTCGTCAATCGTCATGTATTGCTTATCACGACTGTTACCTGACTCTGTTAGATTATCTTGTTGACCCCAATTTTCTTCTTTAATTTTAGGTTCAGCTTGTTTTTCAGCCGATGCCCAAATCTCTTGTTGATCGTCAGGAACACCATTGTGCATGCTTGATTGCTGCTCTGGAGCTAAGTTAAAGCCTTTCCAATCTTCACCGCCAACTTCAAGCATCGCATCGATATCGAGCCCTGCACTGTCAATCGACGTTGCATCTAATGGCTTCTCAAACATATTGTCGACTGAGTCTTGTACATCTTCTGAAAGCAACTCAGCCAATGCTGTTTCATCAAAATCGTCAAAGCCTTCTAGTGGTTCATCTTGAACCGCTGTAGGTGCTGAGTTTGATTCTAAAGGCGTTGAATTTAATCCTGAAGATGAACTCGGTGAATCATCTGGTTGTGCGAACGCTGCCAGTTCAGGTTCTTCTGCATCTGAGAACCCTGCTTCGTCCGAGAAACCCTCTGTATCGGAGAAGTCGTCAGCGTGACTAAAGCTTTGCGGATTTGAGAACAAATCATGCAGCGCATCTTGCTCTTCACCTTGCGGACTAAAAGAAGTCAGTGGTGTCGGCTTCTCTGCAAACGCATCTGAGATGGCTTCGTCTTCACCGTATTCAGGCAAATCAAGCTCATCGAACTCGACGCCTTCTTCTTCCGCTACTGGCTCTGCGCTGCTTTGCTCAATATCATCTAAAACAGAGTCTGCTTTTGCGCTTTCTTCGTCATATTCAGGAAGGTCAAGATCATCGAACTCAAACTTTTCTGCCTCAGGAGCGAGATCTTGCTCTAACTGAGCTTCATCAGGCTCACTAACGACTTCCGCTAATGCATCTTCTTCACCAAACTCTGGCAGTTCGAAGTCATCAAACGAGAACTCGTCTTCTTGTCCTAGAACTTCAGCTTGTTCCGTAGCTTCAACTTGCGGTGCCGTTTCTGCTTGAGGCGCAACGTCTGCTTGTGGCTCAGATGTTAATTGTGGTTCTAATACTGATTGAGGTTCAGCGTCTAGTTCAGAATCAACAGCAGGAGTAACTGGTTCTGGTATTACTTCAACATCAGCTTCAGCTTCAGCATCGGCTTCTGCCAATGCGTCTTCTTCATTAAACTCAGGAAGTTCGAAGTCATCAAACGAGAACTCTTCTTCGCTGTCTTGTCCTGGAACTTCAGCTTGTTCCGTAGCGTCAACTTGCGGTACCGTTTCTGCTTGAGGCTCAGCGTCTAGTTGAGAATCAACAGTAGGAGCAACTGGTTCTGGTATTACTTCAGCATCGGCTTCAACATCAGCATCGGCTTCTGCCAACGCGTCTTCTTCATTAAACTCTGGAAGCTCGAAGTCATCAAACGAGAACTCTTCTTCGCTGTCTTGTCCTGGAACTTCAGCTTGTTCCGTAGCGTCAACTTGCGGTACCGTTTCTGCTTGAGGCTCAGCGTCTAGTTGAGGTTCAACAGCAGGAGTAACTGGGTCTGGTATTACTTCAACATCAGCTTCAGCGTCCACTTCTTCCAACGCATCTTCTTTAGCTGTATCGTCTCCAATCAGCCAATCACTGTCTTCTGGTACACCGAACTCATTTGGAATGATTTCTGGCATATGTGCAGCACGGACTGGCTCTGGCTCTGGCTCTGGCTCTGGCTCTGGCTCTGGCTCTGGCTCTGGCTCTGGCTCTGGCTCTGGCAAGGATTCAACGATATTTTCAAGTTCATCGCTACCTTGAATTTTCGGTTCAAAGTCAAAATCAGAGTCTATATTCGCAGGAGATTCAACATCATCAATGGCTTCGGCTAACCAATCTTCTACCGTTTCTTCATCGTCTTCAGAGATATCATTTAAAGACGACGGCGAAGCTTGATCTTCAGTACTCGCAGCGATGTCTTCACGCTGATCTTGTACGTCGGCTTCTTCCGAATCTGATGCTTGTTGCTCAGTGTCTTCTTGAGTCGGCTCTTCAAAAACTGGTTTGTCAAAGTCAGAATTCTCAGAGAGCAACGAGTCAATATCCAGTTCATCATCTTTAACAGACGACACCGCTTCTTCTGGTGATAATTCATGACTATCAGAAAGAGGCGTTTGTTCTGGTTCCAAAGCACTTTCGATTGATGCTTCAGCTGGCTCTTCAGTAGCTTGCAACGAATCGCTGTCATCAGAAGTCATCAACTCATCAATCAATGCTTCATCTGTTGTTTCTAGTGCGTCATCAAGCAACGCATCCGTTGCAGGCGCTACACCAAACAAGTCATCGATAAAGTCATCACGATTAAAGGCTTCATCATTTTCTGGCTTAACATCAGCACCGTCTTGAATCAGTTCTGAATCTAATGAAGCATCACCAACAAGTTCAGGTTGTGGTGTTTCAGTAATGTCCGTGATTTGCTCAGGCTCGGCTTCAGAAGGCTCTGACGTTAATTGAGTATGTTCAACGTCTGAATCCTTGATAAGGTCGTCGCTAGCTTTATCAGAACCAAAGGCAGCATCTAGCTCTTTATCAAACGTCTGCTCTTCTGATTCAAGCTCGTCTTCAATACCACTTGTCAGTAAATCATCAAACGGGTCTAAAGATTCCGATTTTGGTGAATCGGCTTGGTCCGCTGAAAGCGTATCATCCGATAGCTCACTATCAAGAAAATCATCCAGTAAGTCGGTGCTCTCTGCGTCGAGTTCGAAGTCATCATCAGAATCTCCGATTAATTCATCCAGAGTTTCCGTGCTGTCTTCTGCAATGTTTAGTTCATCATCAGTCGATAAACCAGAAAGCTCTTCAAGTTCAGATAAGGCATCAAAACCTAAAGGCTCACTTTCAAGCTCATCATCCGATTCATCGCCCAGCATTTCATCAAGGAGTTCGGTCGAGTTGCTTAGGTCAACGTCATCCCCTTCCAGCTGCTCATCAAGTAGATCAACGCTGTCTTGAGTCTCTTCATCAACGATTGGCTTATCAAACTGAGACAGGATGTTTTCGATATCATCATCAGACGCCAAACCATTGTTTAGGTTCGTCGCTATTTCATCGTCGCTATCGAGGTTGAAAGGATCATTCGCTTGCTCGTTCTGAGCGGCAACCTGAGCAAAGATGTCATCAATATCATCCTCTACACTAGGAGCTGCAGATTGAGTGGTCTGTTGTTCAGAGATCAGAGCATCAATATCAAAGTCGTCATTGCTTATGTCCGAAGGCGTAGCATCGCTTTGTTGTTCTGAGATAAGCGCATCGATATCAAAATCATCGGTTATTGATGTGTCGGCACTAGAAGTAGAATCACTTTGCTCTTCCGAAATCAAAGCATCGATGTCGAAGCTATCATCATCTTCGTCATCAAGAGAAAACAGGTCATCTAATAGTGACTGGTCTAATTCGTTAGAGCCTAAATCTTCAGTCTCGGATTCTTTAGATAGCAGTGCTTCAATGTCATCAGCAGACATTGCGTTATCATCTGAGAGATCAAAATCGACTTCATCGGTATCAAGTGCGCTTTCTGCGCTTTTATCGAGCGCGCGCTCCATCTCTTCTAGACCAAGCGCTTTCTCTTCACCATTAACACTGATGCCGTTGCTGCTGTCCAAGTCCAGATCATCAAAGTTAGTGTCTAAATCACCATTTTCGCCAATGCTCGCAAATGGGTCATCATCTTCACCGTCGAGATTGAAATCGAGATCAGATTCATCCAATCCTGCAAATACATCATCTTCTTCAGCAAGAGCTTGGTCGTCAAACAACTTATTGGCATCGTCTTCAGTGCCAAACAGGTCATCGTCTAAAGACAGCTCGTTAAGGTCGTCCATCTCGTCGCCCAATGTAATAGGCGCGACGCTGCTTGGTTCAGTTTGAATCGGTTGTTCTTGAGTGTTTTGCTGTTGTTCTTCATTTTTAGAACGACGACCTATCAGCATCACGATGATCAAACCAAGTAGAAGACCCGGAATAATCGCAAGAGCCGCAACTAACCAACCATTAGATAACAGTTCATCCATGGCACTTGGTGCCATTTTTTCAATTTCGGCGTTCTTTCTACGCTCTTCATCAAGCAGCTTTTCCACTTCGCTACGAATGCGGTCTTCATCACTGAGCTCTGTTTTTAGCTCATCCACTTCCAATTGAACATTCGACAGCATCAAACGAAGTTGATGATTTTTTTCTTCGAGTGACAGTAACTCAGTTTCTGAAAGCTCTAACTGCTTCTCAAGGTGGTTCATTTCCTTGGCACCGGTTAGCGGCTTGTTATTCACTATCTCTTGATTACCAATTATCGATTTATCGACAACTTTAGGTTCGCTAACCTTAGCTTTGGATTGTGCATTTTTAGGGGCTACATCTGGTCGACTTGGCGCTTGCGCTACTTTAGGTTTTGAAGCGGTAGGCTTTGTCGCAGGAGCATCAAGCTTAGCAAGGTGCGAGTTCATGATGTTGATAGCTTGCTGCGTCGAACTTGCACGTGCTTGCTCTAAAGAAGGCACACGTAAATTACTGGCAGGCAGCAGGCTATGGATATTCTGATTTTCAAACGCTTGTGGGTTTAAGCGATAAATCGCCAACAATGTTTGTTGAACTGAAACGGAGTTATCAGGGCGTAACCTTGAAGCAATAGACCATAGCGTTTCTGAGCCACGAGTTGGACCATAGAAACGTGAAGGCTCAGCGCTATTCAATTGCGCTCTTTGAAGAGGTTCTGAAAACGTAGGCGCTGATTGTATCTGGCCATTAGGCCCTACAACTCGAATGGAATCTGCACGAACAACGGAAATCTGAGTCGCAATGATAAAGGCAAAAGGCATTAACCACGGCTTGAAAAATTGAAACATAAAAGGCTCAGCTAGGTGCTTAAATTCGGAAAAGTGATGATCTATTAAATATATCGGATAAATGACGTAAAACTATAGAGATGAAAACAAAAAATGTGTTGCAGCAACAATATTCGCAGCAATTTCACACAATTTGACTAACAATATTTTCAATCGATTAAAAAAGCCCCACTAAAGAGTGAGGCTTGATAATCAAAGCAATGAAGCTTAGAAGTAATCGCGAATCAGAACTTCAGCGATTTGAACTGCGTTTGTCGCTGCGCCTTTACGAACGTTATCAGCTACTACCCACATGTTCACGCCGCTGTGATGGCTGATGTCGCTACGAATACGACCAACCATTACGTGGTCCTTACCACCCGCATCACGAACTTGAGTTGGGAAGTCTAGAGCTTGGAATACTTCAACGCCTTCCGTGTTCTCTAGAAGTTGAATAACTTGCTCTGCACCGATTGGCGCGCGAGTTTCAACGTGTAGAGATTCAGCGTGACCGTAGAACACAGGAACACGAACACAAGTCGGGTTCACCGTGATTGACGAATCAGCAAAGATTTTCTGAGTTTCCCAAACCATCTTCATTTCTTCACGTGTGTAGCCGTTCTCTGTAAATTCATCGATTTGAGGAATACAGTTGAACGCGATCTGCTGTGAGAATGCTGACTTGTCAGCTGGCATGCCGTTAAGAAGCTTAGCCGTTTGACCTGCTAGCTCATCGATACCCGGCTTACCTGCACCAGACACAGATTGGTAAGTTGAAACGTTAATACGCTCAAGACCCACTTCATCGTGAATTGGTTTAAGTGCTACTACCATCTGAATAGTAGAGCAGTTAGGGTTCGCGATGATGTTGCGGTTACGGAACTCAGCAATCGCTTCAGGGTTAACTTCTGGCACAACCAGAGGAACATCATATTCGTAACGGAAACGTGATGTGTTATCGATAACAACCACACCTTCGTCAGCGGCGATTGGAGCCCAACGTTCTGAAAGCTCGCTACCTGCAGAGAAAAACGCAATATGTACTTGAGACCAATCGAAGTCTTCTACGTTTTGTACTTGTATTGTTTTGCCGTTAAAACGGGAAGTTTTGCCTTCACTACGTTCACTTGCTAGTAAGTGCATTTCACCGACAGGGAATTTACGCTCTTTAAGTACTTCAAGAATGGTTTCACCAACCGCACCAGTCGCACCTAAAATAGCAATATTAAATTCTTGGCTCATTGTTTCTCTCTTTTATAAAGTTGGCTTTACCATAAAACCGAGTTTAGATAACGGAGTTAAATTACAAGATTCATCGCCCGTTAACTCGACTGCACTGTACTCTCTGCGGTCCCAATATTCTTTACGCATCTTGTCAAAAGAACCCGGCGTAGAGATATTGCGACGGAATAAGGCGTCGTCTTTGCGCACATCATAGATCAACTGAGTCAAATTGTGCAGTGTTGCTTCATCCCAAGCTCTATCTAATTTCATTTGAGGCACTGGCGCTGTCGGCAGAAGATCGCTTGCATAAGCACGCTGTTCAGTAGCTAAAAACTCACAATAACTGTTGAAGATCATCGTGGTACCACGTGCTTTACCCTCTAAACCGTAGCCCGCTACGTGAGGAGTTGCAAAAGCAAGCAGTGGAAGTAGCTCAAAATCGACTTCAGGCTCAAACTCAAATACATCAAGAACGGCAGTAAAACCATCGGCTTTTTGCAAGCGAGCTTTTAACGCTTGGTTATCAACAACTGGGCCACGAGCTGCATTAATCAAAATTTGATCAGCACGTAAGTTGTTCAGCACTTGCTCATTGATCAAGTGATGTGTTGGGAACTCACCCGTTTTAGTAATTGGCGTATGCATAGTGATCACGTCCGATTGCTCAAGCAGTGTCTCTAATTCCGTAAACTCGCGAGTATCACCCTCTTGTTGTTTTAGAGGATCGTTCAGCAGAACTTTGATACCAATACCTTCAAGGCACTTCGCTAAGTAGCTACCTACCTGACCACAACCGATAATACCGACTGTTTTATCGAATACAGAGAAGCCTTGTTGCT
Source organism: Vibrio sp. G-C-1 (assembly GCF_021728015.1). Lineage (NCBI taxonomy): Bacteria > Pseudomonadati > Pseudomonadota > Gammaproteobacteria > Vibrionales > Vibrionaceae > Vibrio > Vibrio sp. G-C-1. Next base: position 95,769 of record NZ_JAKKCR010000009.1, read on the forward strand.
GCGCAAGTACCATCATTGCGCTGAAAGCATACTCAGCGACACCCACCTTGTTACAGCCAGGCGCCGCAGTAAAGAAAATGCCACGCTCTTTCATCAATGCTTGGTCGACATGGTCCATACCTGCCGTCGCAGTGCCGACAAACTTCAGCTTATTGGCTTTGCTAATCAATGACTCATTCACCTTGGTGACAGAGCGAATCATCAATGCGTCTACGTCAACTAGATCGTCAGCAGTTAATGTGCGACCAGACTTCATTGTCACTTCCCCTAGCTGGCTAAATAGCGCTTCAGCATAAGGCATATTTTCGTCGATTAAGATTTTCATTTGGCGAGTACTTTAGTTGGGGTCTGTCGACCTTAAATGTGAATTGAAATGATTGTGCAAAATTCCACACTCGGTGTCGAGTAGCAAATGGAATACATTATATATAAAGGGCTACGTTGGCATTTATCACACCATATCCCAAAACCGAATCAACACTGAAGATTGTGTAGCCCAGAAACGAAAAATGCCCGATTGAATAAACAATCGGGCAAACATCCAGAACAAAAGGATCCTATCTCGCTCTCCAGGAGACAGAGTCTTGCGTCTGTTCAACCAGTACTAACCAAAGTCACTACTGGTCAAGCTCTGGAAACCTTTTAATTTCTAAACCCAGATTTAAAAAGTCATGTTCAAAAAAACACGTATAAAACCTACATTTAAAAAGCTTTGTTCTGTTGGTCATGGTTAGTGGGCAACCTATGCGTGTTGAGTCTGCACTCTCGTCACCCATTAACGATTAACCTTTATTAATTTAACCTTAGCTTCAATTAGCCTTGGTATTTTTTGATTACTAGCGTTGCGTTCGTACCGCCGAAACCAAAGCTGTTAGACATAACCGTTGTTAGCTCTTGTTCACGAGCTTCCGTTACGATGTCTAGGCCTGCGCCCGCTTCGTCTAGGTTTGCAACGTTAATGCTTGGTGCGATGAAGCCGTTATCAAGCATTAGCGTTGAGTAAATTGCTTCGTGTACACCAGCCGCACCTAGAGCGTGACCTGTCATCGCTTTAGTTGCTGAGATTGCTGGGCTGTTGCCGCCGAAGACTTCTTGGATTGCACCAAGTTCTTTAACGTCACCAACAGGAGTTGAAGTACCGTGAGTGTTCACGTAGTCAACGCCATCAACGTTTTGCATTGCCATCTTCATACAACGAACCGCGCCTTCACCAGAAGGAGCAACCATGTCGTAGCCATCTGAAGTTGCGCCGTAACCTACGATCTCGCCGTAAATTTTTGCGCCACGAGCAACAGCGTGCTCAAGTTCTTCGATAACTAGCATGCCGCCGCCACCAGAGATAACGAAACCGTCACGATCTGCATCGTAGGTACGAGAAGCCAATTCTGGCGTGTCGTTGTACTTAGTAGAAAGTGCGCCCATTGCGTCGAACATCATAGTCAGAGACCAATCCAGTTCTTCACCGCCACCTGCGAATACAACGTCTTGTTTACCCAGTTGGATAAGCTCCATTGCGTGACCAATACAGTGTGCCGATGTCGCACATGCAGAGCTCATAGAGTAGTTCACACCACGGATTTTGAAAGGAGTTGCTAGACAAGCAGAAACCGTAGAAGCCATTGTACGTGGCACCATGTATGGACCAACGCGCTTAACGCCTTTTTCACGGATGATGTCTACAGCGTTAACTTGGTTTAGAGATGAAGCACCACCTGAACCCGCTACGATACCCGTGCGGTCATTAGATACTTGATCTTCAGTTAAACCAGAATCAGCAATTGCTTGCTCCATTGAAAGATAAGCGAATGCCGCTGCATCACCCATAAAGCGCATTTTTTTGCGATCGATATGGTCAGCAGGGTTCATTTTTAGGTTACCCCAAACTTGAGAGCGCAAGCCATTTTCCTTGAACTGCTCTGAAGCGGTAATACCAGATTTACCCTCTTTCAGTGATGCTAAAACTTCTTCGACGTTGTTACCGATACTTGAAACAATACCCATACCGGTGATTACGACTCGTTTCATGTGACATTCCTATAATTCTAAATTCAGCTAGATGATAACTAAGAAGCCTAACAAAAGTGGTCAGCTTTCCTAGAAATTCGTACAATCCCTACCAACATATCGCTTCAAATCACAAAATGATAGATTTTATGACTTCAATTACTAATGCAGAACTGGAATGGAATGAGTCTGGCACGCCAGTTTCAGACCAATTTGACGACGTTTACTTCTCTAATGTTAACGGTTTAGAAGAAACTCGCTACGTCTTTTTAAAACAAAACCACCTTCCAGAGCGTTGGGTTGAACATCAACAACGCCGTTTTGTGATTGCTGAAACCGGTTTTGGTACAGGTTTGAACTTTCTCGCAGTCTGGCAATGGTTCGATGCTTTTATTAAAGATAACCCACAAGCGATGACCAAAGAGTTACATTTCATCAGTTTTGAAAAATATCCTCTCAATAAAGAGGATCTCATCAAAGCGCACCAATCGTGGCCAGAATTAGCGGAGTATGCGACACAACTCCAAGAACACTACCCTATCGCCCTGCCTGAATGTCACCGTGTTGTGCTCGGTGATGGTGCGATCACGCTTGATTTGTGGTTTGGTGATATTAAAGATTGTATGCCAAACGTGCCGACCCCGCATGAAGGTTTGGTTGACGCTTGGTTCTTAGATGGTTTTGCGCCAAGTAAGAACCCAGAGATGTGGAATCAAAACCTATTCAACGGCATGGCAAAACTGGCAAAACAAGATTGTAGCTGCGCCACTTTCACCGCCGCTGGTTTTGTTCGCCGTGGTTTAATCGAAGCTGGCTTTGCAATGAAAAAAGTTAAAGGCTTTGGTACTAAGCGGGAAATGATTGCAGGCCGCCTTAACGAAAAGCACGCTCACACCAACATCAAACCTTGGTATGGCCTAGCTCAACACAGTGATTCACAAGATATCGCCATTATCGGTGGTGGTGTTGCCAGCGCTGCGCTTGCAAAAACCTTAAGCCGACGTGGTAAAAACATCACCCTTTATTGTGAACACCAACAAGCTGCGGGCAATGCCTCTGGCAATAATCAAGGTGCGATTTACCCGTTATTGAGTGAAGCGACATCTAATGTTTCAAGAATATTTGGCCCGGGTTTATTGTTTGCCCGCCAATTTATCAATCAAGCAGCACAATCGGTGAACTTTGATCACAGCTGGTGTGGCGTGAATATCTTGATGTGGGATCAAGGCTCAACTAAAAAGCTCAACCGCATGTTGGAAGGCAATTTCCACACAGACTTGATCCAGCGCTTAACGCCTGAACAAGCGAACGAAAAGATTGGCTTACCGGTCGATAAAGAGAGTGTTTACTTCCCAATGGGTGGGTGGTTAAGCCCTCTTCAGTTGACTCAAGGTTTGATAGGTAAGTTAGAAGAGACCAACCAAGTAAGCGCACACTATCAACATCAAGTAACGCAACTTGAGTGGCTCGAAGCTGAACAACAATGGTTACTGACGATTGAGACACCTCAAGGCGAGATTCAAACCAAGCACGACCAAGTGGTTATTGCTAATGGGCACAAATTTACTCAGTTTGAACAAACTCGACCCGTACCTCTGACGCCAGTTAAAGGGCAAGTGAGTCATATCCCGACCACAGAAAATCTCAGCCAGTTAAAAACGGTATTGTGCTTTGATGGCTACCTGACGCCACAAAACCCAAATAATGGTCACCACTGTATTGGCGCGAATTACGATAAAACCAATATCGACCAAGAATTTGATATTGAGGTGCAACAACATAATGGCGAGCGCTTACACGGCTCGTTGCCAGAGCAAGCGTGGACAAAAGATGTCGATACCAGCGGTAACTTAGCGCGCCAAGGCATCCGCAGCGTAAGCCGTGATCACCTACCATTCGTCGGTAATGTTGGTGATTTTGAATCCATCAAAGAGCAATATCAGAATTTGCACAACTTTAATCCGCAGCGTGATGCTATCGACAGTATCGAACCTGTTATCAGCTATCCGAACTTGTTCTGCTTTATCGGTTTAGGTTCGCGTGGTTTGAGCTCGACCCCTCTTTTAGCTGAAGTTTTAGCCTCACAAATTTGTGGCGATCCTCTACCTCTTCCGGTTGATGTGCTCGAAGCCATTCATCCAAGTCGAATGTGGATTAGAAGATTACGCAAAGGCAAAGCGTTAACAGAAGGCTGGGTTTCAACAAAACAAGCCAGTGCGGAATAATCGATTCTAGACTAGGTCTAAATATTCAAATAAGTATTAGTACGACTCAAACAAAAGCCCGAGCATCTCTCAATGCTCGGGCTTTGTTTTTCTAATCTTGTCTACGTCGCTGCTTCTTACTTTTCAGCGGCTCGTAACTTTACATCAGCTTGCTACTTTGCAGCTATTCGCTTTACTTTCCGCTTTTACAGCTTAGCAATCGCGTCTTTAATCTGAGCGGCAATCTCTTCGTTGCTAATTGAACCCGACTCAAAATCAAAGTTATCGTAGAAGCTAGGCACTGAAAGTGACGCTTTAACGTTACCGCCAAAAAATGGTGCTGAACCTGTTGCTGCGCCAAGTACCGTCTGTGCACCACCCGGGCCCGGAGATGTCGCTAAGTAAACCGCAGGCTTCTCGCCAAATACTGAACGCTCAATGCGTGTCGCCCAGTCAAATAGGTTTTTGTACGCTGCAGGATAGTGACCGTTGTGTTCTGCAAACGAGATAACGAATGCATCGGCTTCAGCTAGGTCACGTAAAAATGCTTGAGCGCCTTCCGCTTGGCCAATCTCTTTTTCAGTGTCTTCACTGAACATAGGCACGTTGTAATCGGTGATGTTTAGGATTTTTACTTCAGCACCTTCAATCAAGTTTGCTGCGTAAGTTGCTAGTGCTTTATTGATAAAGGTAGAGCTTGTGCTTGCGCCAAATGCGATAACTTTCATGATGTGACCTTTTCTATAGTTCCGTTAAGTGGGATTAGAATAACGTAGTCAGGAAATGGGACCATCACAAGAAATGAACGGACTCATTCAAAAGTTTCGAATGAGTCTCAAATTATTGGTCCGCTCAAAAATGAGGAGGAAGAGTAATGAGCGAATTACGGTAGACGAATAATGCTAGACGAATAAAATTAAGCTTGGTTTTGCAGCTCAACCCAAAGGTCATTAACGATCGTGCGATCGGCTGGCGTCAATTCAGAACGCGCGTCTTCTAGGCTCTTCTCAATACGCAATTTAACTTCTGCTACGTCTTCAATACCGTCTTCTTCACATGAAGCCACTGAAAGAGAAATATGACCACGTAAGTAACCACCAGCAAACAGTTCATCGTCTGATGCGTTTTCAATGCGAGCATCAATTACTTCAAGTAGTTTTTCTTCAAATTCGATAATCATAATATTCTCTTATTTCACAATAAATTGGCTAGTACATAAAGGTGCAACATCATAGAAACTGCGTAATGCTTCAGAGAGCATTTTCACGCGAGGCGGAAGGCCAGCTTCAAAGATACCCATGACTTCGCTGTGTACTTTATTCATAAAGGCCAAACGATCTGGCTCAAAATCGCCGTGTAGATTGTCACAGCTGACATTAAAAGGAAAGCCTGCACTGGTCGCAATGATCCATTCATACGCTTGTGGGCGAATTTCTACTTTTTCAAACTCAGCTTGAACCGACTCAGTTCGGCCATCAGGCTCATACCAGTAACCAAAATCTTCCAATAAACGGCGCTCAGGACCAGCCACACACCAGTGTGCTATCTCGTGAAGTGCTGACGCGTAAAAGCCGCGAGCAAATACGATACGGTGATGAGAAACCTCCCCATCGGCTGGCAGGTAAATAGGCTCGTCCGCTCCCAGTTCTAGCTTGGTATTGAAGCTCTCGAAAAAGGTTTGATTGAAAATGTCGATGATATCTGGGTATTGGTACGTCATAAGATCAAATTTAAATAAAAAGAACTGGGGCATTTTGCGTTTTTTTAAGCGATCGGTAAAGCCCTATCACTGGCAATGACATTAGGTTCATCATAATACTTTACGATGACAATCGATTGCTGATCCCAGATTACACCATTTTGAGGTGAATGATTAGTTTAGCTAATCTGAAATGCCTATTCACGGTACAAATATTCATTCGTCAATCAGCGTTTTTACTACTACACTCGCGCTTCATTTTTATATCCCTATGGCCTATAAGACTCCAATTTATAGACCTAAATTATAGAGCTACAGCAATGCTACTAAGTGTTTTGTATATCATTGGCATCACGGCAGAAGCCATGACCGGCGCTCTCAGCGCTGGCAAACAAAAAATGGATTGGTTTGGTGTAATGTTGGTTGCAAGTGCAACGGCAATTGGCGGCGGAACAGTACGAGATATCTTACTCGGCCATTACCCTTTAGGTTGGGTTGAAAACCCACAATATCTGGCGATCACCTGTATCGCGGGTGTTATCACAACAGGACTGGCTAAATGGGTAATCAAGCTAAAAGGCTTGTTCATTCGTTTAGATGCTCTAGGTCTTATCGTGTTCAGTATCATTGGCACTAAAGTCGCGATGACCATGGGTCTGCACCCAATGATCTGTATGGTGTCTGCCTTGGTCACTGGCGTGTTCGGTGGCCTGTTGCGCGATCTTATCTGCCGTCAAACACCATTGGTTCTGCATGAAGAGCTGTATGCGTCTGTCGCACTTGTCGCTTCAGGTTTATACCTAGGTTTGCTTGAGCTTGGCATTAACGACGTAACCGCAACGATTGTTACGCTTGTGGTTGGTTACTTGCTGCGTATGGCGGCCGTAAGATTCAAATGGCGCTTGCCTTCGTTCCAGCTTGATACGGAAAGCTCTGTACATTAGATATTCTCAATGACGCAGAATATAAAAAGGGTTGCTTCAGTACGAAGCAACCCTTTTTTTTTGTATCTATCAAATCAGTTTCAAATCTGTTCTGAATAAAGCGAAGCAGAACTAGATTTTTGGCGTTTCAGTTGTCACACCAAAGTTTTGACCACGGTGACGTAGCAAGTGATCAAGCAATACAATCGCTAACATCGCTTCAGCAATAGGTACCGCACGGATACCCACACATGGATCGTGACGACCTTTAGTGATTAACTGCGTTGCTTCACCGTCTTTAGTGATCGTGTCACCAGGAACAGTAATGCTTGATGTTGGTTTAAGCGCAATGCTTGCCACAATATCTTGACCAGTAGAAATACCGCCTAGGATACCGCCAGCATGGTTGCTGCTGAAGCCTTCTGGAGTTAATGGATCACGGTGTTCACTACCGCGTTGATTTACGACATCAAAGCCATCACCAATCTCAACACCTTTTACCGCATTAATGCTCATTAGAGCGTGAGCAATATCAGCATCTAAACGATCAAAGATTGGCTCACCAAGGCCTACAGGCACTTTAGTCGCAACCACTTGAATCTTCGCACCGATCGAGTTGCCTTCTTTTAGCAGGTCACGAATCAGTTGGTCAAACTCAGGCACTTTGTCGGCATCTGGGCAGAAAAACGCGTTGTTTTCGATCTCATTCCAATCCACTTTATCAATTGAGATATCACCCATTTGAGAAAGATATGCTTGGATTTCAACACCAAATTCTTGTTTCAGGTATTTCTTCGCAATTGCACCTGCCGCAACACGCATTGCAGTTTCACGAGCAGAAGAGCGACCGCCGCCACGGTAATCACGTACACCGTACTTTTGATGGTAGGTATAGTCAGCATGACCAGGACGGAATTTGTCTTTAATTTCGGAATAGTCTTTAGAGCGTTGGTCTGTATTTTCAATCAATAGACCAATAGAAGTGCCCGTAGTTTGGCCTTCAAATACACCTGATAAGATTTTCACTTCATCCGCTTCACGGCGAGCCGTTGTATAGCGAGAAGTACCAGGGCGACGACGATCCAAATCTCTTTGAAGGTCTGCTTCGGTAATTTCTAATCCTGGTGGGCACCCATCTACGATACATCCTAGTGCGATACCGTGACTTTCTCCGAACGTGGTCACGCGGAAATGTTGTCCGATACTGTTTCCTGCCATTACTTCCTCTAAATCAGCCATCAATCAGAAGGTTTGATTCCTAAACCAACCAGCTAATAGCTTTACTTGTCTATTCTTCGTGAATTCATAGTGGCTTTATTACTAAATGATGTAAACCCCAAAAAACGAACAATTGTCAGTTTATCGAAAAATAAAAAAGGAAGCCCATCACTAGGCTTCCTTCTTTCATTACCTTTGATTCACTTGGCATTCAATATGCGACTAACTCAAGCGTTCAAATTAATCGTCGTTCGATGAACCATCCCACACCATATTAAAGTTCACATCGGTAATGTACTGACTCCACTCATCACTAATTTTGCCAATGATGCTGTAGTTTTCATCTAATTCAAGTGAGTAGCTATTATCTAACCCAAACAAGAATGAAAGCACCGCATTCGGTGTATCATCTTCAAAGACATCGTCACAAAATTGTGGGTGTAAAGTATAACCGTTGCTTGCGGAAATGGCTTCAGACGTCACAGTGAACCTTTCAAAAATAGCCGCATCGCCATTGTGCGAATTCAACAATCCATCACAGCTAATACCATTCATCCAGACCTTAATATAGTCGTGTGAATTACCAGTTGAAAGTTCTGCTGTACTCATCTGTAGTGACGTAGAGATAAGATCGTATTGGTGGTCTTGTTCACCAGGCCAATATAGGTATGCATCTCGCAACTCAGGGCCGTGACTTGATTTCACTTGGATTCGTTTTTCTGCATCAGCCTTGTTGCTAAATCCAATATAACGACTTGATTTACCTTCCTCAGTCCAGAGCATAGTCAACGCACCTTGTGAAACTAGGTTGGTATCGTAATCATTAGTGATATCATAAGCCATGGTCATCGTTTCTTCGTCATCGACAAATGAACCCACCAGCGTGTCACCTTCAATAGCGTACGTACCGACTTTCAAAGTCGCCTCTGTCGTACATTCCGTCTTATTACTCAAGTCACGGTCATTGTAGAAGATATCACCATCTTCAAAACGCACTGTGTCACACCATACTTGAGCGTATTTCGTTCCATTTGAGCCTCGCTCAAGGAAGTACCATGTATTGTCTTCTAATGGATGGCCATCCACTGGTGGTAGTGGTGCTTCTTCGATAACAGGGAAGCTCAGAGTTGCCGCAACCCACTCACTGTTGACGCCATCATTGACTAAAACTGTCAGTGTTTCGTCACCTGCCGCAGCAGGGCGTGGAAGCAAACCAGAGAAGCTCACTACGCCCTGCTCGCTTACTAGACCGTTAAAGCCCGTGCGTGCAGCCGTTGATAGCGTCGTTTCCACTTCGTAGTTTAAGGCGTCACCATCTTGATCTATGAATAGTGCACTTACATCCAATGTATCGGTTAGCGACTCGCCTTCTGTGATTAACCACGTATTCATTGTCAACTGCAGGTTTGCAAGCTCGTTCTCGTCAACCACAGGAAGTTGGTTGTCAGTTAAAACCGTCACTTCAAAGGTCAGTGGGTATGAACGCGCATCGTGCTCATCGGTCGCAAAAATATGGTAAGTAAAGTCACCAGCCCCTTCAGGCTCCCCACTAATAATGCCCGTTGAAGAATCAACTTGCAGACCATTACTTCCAGTTGTTCCTATGGCTCCCATCGAGAAGGTCATTTCATCGCCTTCGGAGTCTAGGAATTTGTCGCTAACATTGTATGGGGACCATGCTTCACCTAGTGTTAACTCAACAGGGTCAGTGCTACCAACGACTTTCGGACGCGTATTTGGAGTCACGATGATGTCTCCACCACCTTCTGGAATATCAATAATTGGCGAGTAGTCATCGAGCGGGTCGCCAGCATCAATGATTTCTTGAGTCGCTTCCGCCATTGCTTGAGTCAGTTTCAGCTTAGTTTCGATATCTTTGTCAGAATTATCCACCAGCACTTCACCGATCAGGTTTAGAGCCTCAGCCTGCTCCGTGGTATCTGCAATGTAGTCACCAAAGATCAGTGCTTGTGACACCTCTAGGCCCGCATCACCCGTGATCGCGACAACCACTTGCTCTTCGGCCACAGCTACCGTTAACTCAGAGTCTTCGGCTAGAAGCTTGTTCACCATATTAGTCATTGGGTTGATGATTGTACCACTGCCCGAATTTGCCAGAGTAAAGTCGTGCTGAACCAAGCCTCGGTTACTATCTACAGTTTGCCCAGCGACCGCATCAACACATACCACTGCGTTACGATACTCCAAGCTCAAGCTTGCTTGGCCTTTATCGTCAGTCTTGCCTTGAGATAAGTTACACACGCCATCTTGAGTACTGTCTACCGAAACATTAGCATTCACTAAATAACCATCAATAGCAGTGATAGAAAACGCCGTTGGGTTGCTCGACGAATCGCTGTCTGAACCACACCCAACCAGAGCCATTGCAATTGACGCTGCGAGCAAGCCTTGCTTATTCATTATTATTCCTTATTAAACCTATTCAATGAGTCTTCATACAGCCAACCTCAGTAGGCTGTGATAATTAAAACATCATTATTTTTAGAGGTTTACTTTGAACTTGCAAGGCACAGGGGATAATGGAAAACTCGTAAAATAATTTCTAAATTTTTCCAATTATGCAAAGTTAAGCCGCCAATTTATTGTGGAGCCAGCTCTTAGCAAATTTGAGATCTTTCTCAATCAGGCTGTGGCTACAATCTAATAGTTCACAGATCTCTTGATGCTTTAGGCCAATGTAATATTTTAATTTCAGCACATTAGATTGTCGTGGATAGCGTTCCGTAAAATCCATCAATGACTTCTCTAACTCAATGCGTTTATCAAGGGGCAGGTATTCAATCGAAATTGCATTTTCTATGCGCATTAAATTGCCCTTTTTTCTTTTATCAGCCTTCAACGCCCAAGAGTCATTAATGAGAATATGCTGCATAGCTTTAACGGACATCAAAAAAAAATCTCGCGTCCCTTCTATCTCACCCTTCCCAACGGAGCCAATCTTCAAGTAAGCCTCATGAGTCAATGTCGTCGTAGAGCTCGTATCTATCAAAGGCTCATTAAATACCTCTGCACATTTATAACGTCGTAATTGAGCTAACTCTTTAAGCCGATAGTAAGCAAAACGATACAATTCAGCTTCAGACTGCTTGCAACCATGTTGCCATTGGTAAATAAGAGTAGTAAGCCCCTTGTGCTCCTGAATTTTTTTTATGGTCGACACAATTTAACCTTTTAAAACAATTAAATGGGAAGTCACAACAAGTAAACCAATAGGTTCATGTCTTCTGTGGCAATCCAAGAATCGAATAATTCCTCATCCAAAAAACATCCGGCTTCTTAGAAGCCGGTTTTGCTTTATAACCCCCAAGAAGGGGGCGTCCGCGCTATCAATTCTTCAATAACTGCAGTTGTTGTTCATACTCTATGTCCTGTTTATCTTGATGTCGTACATATCGCCGAATGACTTCTTCATTCACACCAACCGTATCTGCAAAATACCTCTAGCCCAAAAGTAATTTCCCCACAGTTTCTTGCGTTTATGTGGGGATTTATTGAAAAGTCTAATTGCTATTCGACCCTTTAAAACTCCTAACAAACTCAAGACTGATAACTTGGGAGAAACAATGACAGAAAGATGAACATGATCTGGTTGAACATTTAACTCTAAAACCTCGCAGTCTTTCACATTGCACAAGATATGGATTGAACGATAAAGCTCCTTTCCACCCTTATCTTTCAAAATCTTATATCTGTACTTTGGGTCAAAACTATATGGTATTTGCAACGCCAATAGACATATGATGAATTTCTGTAATCGCCCATATGGTTGTTTCCTCTTACTTGTGATGAATAAGAGATTACTTCTAACATGAGCACTTCTCGAGGCCATAGCCTCAAGCAACAATCACCACCGACTAGGGCGGTGGTTTTAAGGAACTACTAAACCGTCACGATCATTTGAATTAACGTCTTCAACGTAAACGTCTAGGTCAACGATATTCAGATTTCGAGAGTGAATAATTTCATCCCAATCAAGTAAGGTATGGCTTGATGGGTAAGCCATTGATGTGACATCATATATAACCGAATCAAGTTGCAATTTTTGATCACTAAGATTGTGCGTCTCTATAGAGAAAGCCACTAAAAATGCGGTCAATATCGTAAGAAAGAAAGAAAAATACACGGAGGTGGTAGGATAACGTTGAATAAACTTAATCACTTTATGAACGTTATTATTGTTACGATAATTTAATGGATAACAACGCCTTACATTTTCGATATCATTTGCTAAAGCACGAACACTTTGATATCGACGAGAACGGTTTACGTTAGTCGCATGTTGATGTACTCGAATTAAATCTCTAGACGCTATTTTATCTGGAAACATCTTCTGTAGGATCCGCCCTAAAGAGAACACGTCAGACCTTTCATCCAAACTTTCACCTGTGAGTTGTTCTGGACTAGCATAGATTCGACTTACCGCTTTAATTGAGTTGAGTGAGTTATCAGGCGAACAACTAAGAGTTTGAGTAAGATTGAAATCAATAACCTTAGGTTCTCCATGAGCATTTATGAGTATATTTTCAGGTTTTAGGTCAGCATGTAGAACTTTCAACTCATGCGCATACTCAATAGCAAGGCAAATATCTCGAAATAACGTAAGCTTTTGGTCATAAGAAAGTGAATTAGTAGACAGATATTCATCGAGTAAACAGCCATCAACGTACTCCATTACTATATAAGCAACTCCTTTATGAAGACCTGCGTCATAAACCTTCGTAATATTGGAATGATTGAGGTTTGCCATGATTTGAGCTTCGTTGAAAAGTTTGTCTTTGCCTAAAATATTAAACGCTTCGGCGTTAAAAAACTTAACTGCGTAGTTATGCTCAAACAAATGGTCACGCCGTGAAGCAAAATAAACCATCCCGAAGCCACCTTTACCTAGTTCATGTCCAATAAGGTAACGATCATCAACTATTTCGTTTTCAAATGATTGAAACGCAGGCACCGAAGAGGATAAATGGATATCTAACAATTGAGTCAAACACTGTTGTTCATATGACAAAAGTAAATCGGAAACTCTTCGAGCCATTTGCGGTGAAACATGGCTTAGCTCCGAGAGTCTTGACTGCCACTCTTTCGGATCCATATCAATCATGCGATAAAAAACTTGGGTACTACTGAGGTCTGAATTCATTTCTAGTGCCAGTAACAATTGCTACTCATCTTATATAATACAATACCAACCTACTTACATAGCCTAGAAATGAATTGATACAATTCGCAATTACCAGAGATAAATTAACCACAAATATATTGATAGTAAAAATACTTCTGGGATTAATGTATCGTAGTTCGATAAGAAAGAGGGATCTCTGAAATGCAAAAAACCCGACAACTCAGGGAGTTATCGGGTTTCTTTAAATAGTGGTACGCCCTGAAGGATTCGAACCTTCGACCACCTCCTTAGAAGGGAGGTGCTCTATCCAGCTGAGCTAAGGGCGCGCTACAGGAAAGGATTATACGAATTCGAATCAGTAAAGCAACGGCTTTATCTAACATTCTGATCCAAGTGAGTAAAAAAAGGGCAATAAGATTATAAGTGTTGGAAAATAGAACAAAGCAAACGTTTGCTTGATGGTAATCAAAAAGATTTTCTGGAATAATGCGCCAAAACATCAGCCACTAACTTGAATATCAATACTAAGGAAATTCATGACTGCTCAAAATATTGATGGAAAGCTAATTTCTCAAACGGTTCGCTCTGAAGTAGCGGCACGTGTAAAAGCTCGTACTCAAGCTGGATTACGTGCCCCGGGCCTAGCGGTTGTTTTAGTGGGTGAAGACCCGGCATCTCAGGTTTACGTTGGCAGTAAACGCAAAGCGTGTGAAGAAGTTGGTTTCGTCTCGAAATCTTTTGATTTACCAGCAACTGCCACCGAACATGAATTGCTAACGCTAGTCGATCAACTCAACGAAGACCCAGAGATTGATGGCATTCTAGTTCAACTGCCTTTACCTGCTGGTATCGATACTACTCACGTTCTTGAGCGTATCACACCTGAAAAAGACGTTGATGGCTTCCACCCATACAACGTAGGCCGTTTGGCTCAGCGCATGCCTAAGCTGCGCTCTTGTACGCCTAAAGGCATCATCACGCTGCTTGACCGTTACAACATCGATTTACGCGGCAAGCACGCGGTTGTTGTTGGTGCATCAAACATCGTTGGTCGCCCAATGACTCTAGAACTGCTTCTAGCAGGTTGTACGACAACAACATGCCACCGCTTCACCAAAGACCTTGAAGGTCACGTACGTCAAGCAGACGTTGTTGTAGTTGCCGTTGGTAAGCCTAACTTCATTCCTGGTGCTTGGATTAAGAAAGGTGCTGTTGTGGTCGATGTTGGTATCAACCGTTTGGAATCTGGCAAGCTCGTTGGCGACGTTGAATACGATGTGGCTAAAGAGAGCGCAAGCTTCATCACACCAGTTCCGGGTGGTGTAGGTCCAATGACAGTGGCGAGCCTAATCGAGAATACAATGATCGCTTGTGAGCAATTTCACTCGAAATAGTCGGCAATGAGAGCTTAGGTAGTAATACCGGTGGCATGAATTGCCTCGCCCTAGAGCAAAATTAGAAAGCCGCAGCGTGAAAACGTTGCGGCTTTTTCGATACTGAGCTATTCGTTTTTGATACAAAGCGACTCGCTTTAAATACAGAGCACTCACTACTTATCTGGAGTATCGATACCTTCAATTTCTTCCGAAGGCGGCAATAAACTAATAACCTGACACTCCGTTGATATGAGTTTTTCCAAATCAGAACCTTGCGTCACTAAACGGAAATCACCGCCAGTAATCACACCCAATGGAATCGCTTTAGGATACAGCGCGTTAAACTCATTAAGGTCAAATGCTTCGGTCAAACCCGTGCTCTTAATTTGGCTACCTTGAGCCATCAAGGAGTTAAGTTTGGAATAGGTAACCCCTTCTGAAAACAGGCTTCTATTGCCATCACGGCTCACCTGATGCCTTTCATGTTTATTTTCTGATGATTCAAGTTCAAACACCTTATTTTCACCAAACTCATCTTGATAATGCATACTGACTAATGGGTTGGTTTGACGATAAGGCGAGACGATCATCGCGCGCCCTATTCCGTCCAATTCCAGATTATTTTCAGCATGGCTCGAAGCTGGATTACCGAAATAGACATTCAAGTTGTCCATGCGCGCTAAGCGAATGCTCTCCCAGTTGGTATCAGCAAGCACACTGTTGATGTTGTGTGTCGCCAGCACTTTGGCAAACTGACGTGAAAAATGAGTCGCACCAAAGAAGATAACCCCTTGCGCTTTCTCTTGCGTCACACCCAACCTTCTTGCCCACCAACTCGCGGTTAGGCTCTGAATCACAACCGTGCCTATGATGACCAAGAAAACCATTGGCACCAGTAGGTCAGCCCCTTCGATTAATTGCTTCTCTTGAAGCTTGATTGCAAATAGAGAAGAGACTGCAGCAGCAACGATCCCGCGAGGTGCCATCCAGCTCAAAAACCATTTATCTGCTGAAGTAAGATCCGTGCCGATCCCGCTGATCCACACACTCAGAGGACGAGCCACCAGCATGACGACCGCTAATAAGCCAATTCCGCCCCAACCTATTGAGAGGAAAGTCCCTGAATCAAGCCTGCTCGCTAACAGAATAAACAACGCAGAAATGAGTAACACAGTCAGGGTTTCTTTGAATTCAATAATGTCTTCGAGATCCAAGCCTTTCACATTGGCGAGCCAGATACCCATGATGGTCACGGTTAATAAACCGGACTCTTCACTCAGATCATTTGAAAATGAGAACGCCGCCAGCATTAATGTCAGGACCGCCACGTTACGCAAATAGTGCGGAACCCAATGCCCTTGCAGCATCTTGGCAATCAAATAGCCACCGATGATCCCTAAGCCCAAACCAATGGCTAAAGTCAGCCCCAACGCCGACAGAACATGACTTGTAGGATCGGCTGAAGAGACAATGTATTCGTAAACGAGAACGGCAAACAGAGCGCCAATCGGGTCAATCACTATCCCTTCCCAGCGCAAGATACTGCCTAACGAAGATTTGGGTTGAATGCTGCGCAGCATGGGAACAATCACCGTTGGGCCAGTCACCACGACTAATGCAGCAAACAGCGCCGCCAATGGCCAACTGAAATCGACAAAATAATAAGCCCCCACCACGATGCACGCCCATGTAATCAACATGCCGAAACTCACTAAGTGCGTCACCATGCGGCCATGGCCTCTGATTTCTTTGAAATTAAGAGTCAATGCACCTTCAAACAGAATGATGGCGACCCCTAATGAAATCAACGGGAACAGTACATCACCAAAAATGGCATCAGGATTAAGGATCTTTAGACCGGGACCTAATAGCAGGCCAACGATAAGCAAAGGAAGAATAGCGGGAAGACGCAAACGCCAACCAAGTAGCTGACAAGCCAAGGACAAGAGTCCAATTAACGCCAAAGAAGAAGTGATCGACAAATCCATTTGTGCCCCTAAACATTTGTACCACACCCTGTGGTACAAACTTATTCACTGAAATAAGAAAGCCTACGTTCTTACACTATAGGCTCTCTTTATCATACTAAGCGAATATTATTGTGGTTAATCAGTCACTTTACTATAGGGAGAGCAAAGCCACGATTAGCTAACTGGGTGGTTATGGCCCAGTTAGAAAGTGCTTATAAGTCACCAATAATTACTTATAGAGAAAGCACCACACCCGCAATCGCTGCGCTCATTAGGTTGGCAAGCACACCCGCACAAATCGCTTTAAAACCGTATTGTGAGATGAAAGAACGACGCTCTGGAACTAAGCTGCCCAAACCGCCAATCAGAATTGCCATAGTAGAGATATTTGCAAAACCACATAGCGCGAAAGTAACGATCGCTTTTGAGTGCTCACTCAGTGCGTCTTTTACGTCCATTAACTGGATGAAAGCCACAAACTCGTTCACAACGATCTTGTTACCGATCAGCGAGCCTGCAACCACAGCCTCAGACCACGGCACACCGATCAACCATGCAACAGGTGCAAACACATAACCTAGGATAAGTTCGAAGCTTAGGTTTACGCCAAACCAGCCACCAACAATGCCTAACAAGCCATTCAGCATTGCTATCACACTGATAAAGGCCAGAAGTGTCGCGCCCACTGCAACGGCAATACGGAGTCCAGACATAGCCCCATCTGCCATTGCCTCAACGACGTTTGTTGCTCGTGGAATTTCAACGTCAGACTCAATATTTTCTTGAGCCTCATCTGCGTTACCTGGTACCAAAATCTTGGCCATCAATAGACCAGCAGGTGCCGACATAAACGCTGCAGCGATCAGGTAGTTCAAATCAACACCAAGCGATGCATAACCCACTAACGTACCACCAGCAACAGAAGCCAAACCACACACCATCACGGCAAACAGCTGTGAATCCGTCATGTGCTTCAAGTAAGGTTTAACCACCAATGGCGCTTCGATCATGCCAACAAAAATATTCGCAGTAGCAGACAGTGACTCCGCACGGCCTGTACCTAAGAACTTTTGCAAAGCACCGCCGATTAGGTTGATCACCTTTGGCATAAAGCCGATGTGATACAAACCTGAAATCAATGCAGAGAAAAAGATAATGATGCCGAGAACGTTAATAGCGAATACAAATCCGTTATTCGTTAGGCCACCAAATAGGAAGTTAATCCCCTCTTGACCGTAGTTGATCAAACTAGACACTGCACCAGTAGCTGCATTCAGCACTTCTTTACCCATTGGCACATACAGAACCAGTAGGGCGAATGAGATTTGCAGTAAGAAAGCCAAAGAGACGGTTCTTAGCGGGATATTTTTTCTGTCCGTAGATAGTAACCAAGCGGTTACTAAAATAGTGATAATTCCAAGTAGGGAAGCCATGTGCGTCAACCTAAAAGTTGTAGGTAGGAAAGGCGACGCATTCTATAGAGGAAATCGTTTGCGGCAAGTTGAGGTTGTTAATGTGATGTTGGTTGAATCGCTCTTTAATAGTCCCTTCCACTAAGCCATTGAATTTTAATAATTAACTTTGATTAAAAAACACACTTTTTCCATGTGGAAATTATATTTATAGATTGGGAAACAGTTAGCGGTGCAGTTCAACGCAGGTTTTGAGGTTTTTGTCCCAATAAGTCGGCGATCCGATATGATCTTTGATGAACTCAATCACTGCTGAAAGCTTCTTCGGCATGTTCTTTCGGCTCGGATACACGGCATAAAATGGCATCAGCTGACTTGCTCGCCATTCCGGTAAAACTTGGATGAGCTTGCCCGTTCTAAACTCTTCTTTGACTAAGTAAGTCGCTAGGTAAGCAACGCCCCAACCTGATACTGCCGCGTCTCGTACCGCTTCAGCCAAATCCACCGAATAATCGCCCGCCACTTTAACACTGAGATTTTCTTGGCCGTTATCAAATGCCCATGAAGTGTAATCACGTTCACGGCTGCGGTAGATGAGGCAGTTATGGTCAATTAGATCAGATGGCACGTGTGGAGTCCCGGCCTTAATCAGATAATCCGGTGATGCGGCCACCACAAACTGGCTGTCGGCTAGGCGCTGCGCAATGTAACCTTCAGGCAGGTCTTCATTGTTGGTGATCCAGAGATCCAAGCGCTCCTCAATCATGTCCACTTTGTAATCGAACAAATGCACTTCAATTCTCAGCTGAGGGTAAAGCTGTCTAAGCTGGTCAATCGCTGGAATAATATGCAGTGTGCCAAATGACTGAGACAAGCCTATACGGAATATTCCAGAAATGTCGTCACGCTGGCTATCCATGTCCATTTGAGCCGCTTTCACCGTATTGAACAGCTGCTCACAATGCTGATAGAACACTTCTCCAGCTTCGGTTAACGTAAGGCTGCGTGTGGTTCTTTGTACTAACTTGATACCTATCGAATCCTCGAGCAAAGCAATTTGTTTACTGATGTGAGATACCGACACATTCAAGCTTTTTGCTGCACTGGTAAAGCCTTCATGCTTGATTAACGCATGGAATATCACCATCTGTGCGGCTCTATCTGTTAGCACAAAATCACCTTCTTAACTCTCTGAAATATAAAATAAAAAGGACTCCGAAGAGTCCTTTAATCTGTTCTGCCTATAGTAGGCTAAATGCTATTCAAAGCGACCTAGTTCTATTACTCAGATTAAGTCTATTAATCAAATTAGGTCAATTAATCAAACTTAATTCTGTCTGCTAGGTGGCTGACAGCCAAAGCAAAGTAGTAAGAACGATTCCACTTCATTAACACATTGTAGTTGTTGTAAATGAGGTACGAACGACCCGTTTCATCGTCCGGCATTATCAACCAAGCTTTGATGTCTTCATCAAGTGTAGGCAGTAGGCGATCGTCATAACGCTTAATACCGAGTTCAGACCACTCTTTTAGGTATTTCGCTTTGTCTTCGTCTCGACCTTGCATCTCAATAGACACGGTTGATGGAACGTGAACCTGACGCCCCCAAGTATATTTGTCATCCCAACCCGATTGACTGAGATAATTCGCCGCCGAAGCAAACACGTCTTCTTCGGTACCCCAAATATCTTTCTTGCCATCACCACTGCCATCAGCGGCGTAAGCTAAGAATGAGCTTGGCATAAACTGAGGTTGCCCCATCGCGCCAGCCCAAGAGCCTTTCATCTCTTTTGGTGCAATATGGCCTTGATCAAGAATCTTCAATGCCGCCATCGCTTCGCTACGGAAGAAGGCTTCTCTGCGACCTTCATAAGCCATGGTTGTTAGAGCATCAATAACACTGTAATTCCCCGTGAACTTACCAAAATTACTCTCTACACCCCACAGAGCGACAATGAATCTTGGTTGAACACCATATTCATCACCAATACGCTTTAACGCTGTGTAGTGTTTCTTATAGAGTGATCTCGCCTGCTTCACTTTCCAGTCAGGAACCGCACGTGGAATGTATTCATCCAGAGTCAGTTTCTTTTCAGGTTGGTTTTTGTCGGCTTTTACCGCTCTTGGCTTAAACGTCACACCATCAAAAGCTTCATCAATGATCGCTTCAGAAATACCTTCTTCACGACCTTGTTGCTTTAGTTTTTCTACATATTGCTCAAAGCTAAGCTCTTCAGCTTGAACTGAGCCAATGGTCAGGCTATTACCCAATAGTAATGCCGACACAGCCAATATGGTTTTCGAAAATTTACTCAACGATCACTCCTCCTTGAATTGAGGTGGCTATCACTCTTCGTCTTGACCTTTTTTTTGAGCTTTACGCTCTTTATGAAGCTCAAGTTCGTTAACTGGTGGTGGCGGAACCTGCAAAAAGAAACCATCGGTGTTCAGTGATTCTCTCACTTTATCGATGTTCACTTGAGCCAGTTTACGGCCGTCCATTTTAATTACCATTACAAAACTAGGTTTACCAAACATTTGCATCAATGCGTCAGGAACTTGTGAAAAATCATCCTTCTTAGGGATATAAAGGTATGTTCCTTCTTTCTTTGAACTTTTATATATAGAACACAGCATGACAAACCTTTTTTAAATGTTTATGACTACAAAACTCTCACTTGCGAGATCAATAGTTTATGTTAGGGAAATATTGGGAACAAAACGTTCATTTGACAACAAGATTACTTGCTGTGCTTGGTTTGGGAATATAACATGATAAACCTAGTTTCAGGCAATGCCCTTTATTTTATTGATAAAGAAATTGTACCAATCCGCTATTGAGGTCCTGTAGTTTTTCGATGTCTAGTAACCCAGATCTAAAAGGTAGCAGTTTCACGCTATCTGTTTTGCACTTATCCGATGATCAAGTCGAAAATGCAGTGTCTTTTCTTCAAGAGAAGGTAGACCAGGCACCCACTTTTTTCGCAGCTGCGCCTGTTGTTATCAACATTAGCAAAGTCGCGGGCGATATAGATTTCGTGCAACTGAAAAATGGTATATCTCAAGCGGGCATGATCCCGGTTGGTGTGGCAGGCTGTTCAGATAAACGCATGCAAAACTTAGCCAGAGATGCAGGTTTTGCCGTGATGACAGCAAGTAAATCACCTTCTCAAGCTCCGGCGAAGATGGCCCCGATAAAAGTGGTGAGAACCCCGATACGTTCTGGTCAGCAAGTGTATGCCAAAGACGGTGATTTGCTGATTCTTAGCCACGTAAGCGCGGGCGCAGAAGTAATTGCCGATGGCAGCATCCACATTCATGGCACTTTACGTGGCCGTGCAATTGCAGGTGCAAGTGGTCAAACTGAAGCAAAAATAATTTGTAATGATTTACAAGCCGAGCTGGTATCCATTGCAGGAAATTACTGGCTCAGCGATCAAATTGAAAGCGAGTACTGGCAGAAGAAAACCATGTTCAGTATGGCAAACGATGTATTACACGTTGATGTCCTCGCAATATAAGAGAAATAAAAGGAAAACAGAATGGCACGCATTATCGTTGTAACATCGGGTAAAGGCGGGGTAGGCAAAACGACCTCCAGTGCAGCTATTGCCTCGGGTCTGGCTTTAAAAGGGAAGAAAACCGCAGTCATCGACTTTGATATCGGTCTGCGTAACCTAGATTTAATCATGGGTTGTGAGCGTCGTGTTGTGTACGACTTCGTTAATGTTATCAATGGTGAAGCGACGCTGAACCAAGCGATGATCAAAGACAAGCGTACAGAGAACCTGTTCATTCTTCCTGCTTCTCAAACTCGTGATAAAGACGCACTAACAAAAGATGGCGTTCGTCGTGTGTTTGATGAATTGGATGAAATGGGCTTTGATTTCATCATCTGTGATTCTCCTGCGGGTATCGAGCAAGGCGCTCTGATGGCGTTGTATTTCGCTGATGAAGCGATTGTGACGACTAACCCTGAAGTCTCTTCTGTACGCGACTCAGACCGTATTCTAGGTATTCTTGACTCTAAATCTCGTCGTTCAGAAGACGGCTTAGAGCCAGTGAAAACACACCTTCTACTGACTCGCTACAATCCAGCACGCGTAACTCAAGGTGAGATGCTCAGTGTGGAAGACGTTGAAGAAATCCTGCACATCTCTCTACTGGGCGTGATTCCAGAGAGCCAGGCAGTACTGAACGCATCGAACAAGGGTGTGCCAGTTATCTTTGACGAAGCAACCGACGCAGGTATGGCTTACAATGATACTGTAGAGCGACTACTGGGTAGCCAAGTGGACTTCCGTTTCTTAACGGAACAGAAGAAAGGCATCTTCAAAAGACTGTTCGGGGGCTAATACGCAATGTCATTATTAGAGTTTTTTAGACCACAGAAAAAGACAACCGCAAACCTAGCCAAAGAGCGTTTGCAGATCATTGTTGCCGAGCGACGCAGCCATGACGACCCTGCACCATCATACTTACCGCAACTGAAAGAAGACATCTTGAAGTGTATTGCGAAGTATGTGGAAGTCGATCCATCAATGGTTGATCTGACTTTCGAACACAAAGATGACGACATCTCCGTATTAGAGCTGAACGTTAAGCTTCCAGAAGAAGATCGATAACTAGAGCCTGAGCTGTGCTTATCAATACTCAATAAAAAAGAGAGCCTAGGCTCTCTTTTTTGTGTCTGAAACTTTTATCTCTGCAGCATTCGTTGCTTACTGAAGATATAAGGTTATTTGATTGCTTTATTTAGCTTCTCACCAACCACGTCTAGGCGCCAACCTTGCATTACATCAGGCAGCTTCTCTGGATTACGATCGTACTTCCAAATCCAGCTTAACACTTGATTAAGTTGCTTCTTCGATGCCAAAAACTCAGTCGCTAAGCCACTGTGTTGCGATGCTGTTTTCACTTCATCTTTCAACACTTTGAAGAGTTGCTTGTAACCTGGGTAGTCCATTAGACGTTCTACTGGCGCTGGGTACTCTTCTTCTGGCGTATGCTCAGCTAATTTCACGATTGAGCTGATCTTCGCACCATGGCGACGCACAGAACGGTAATCAAACCCTTCCTGCTCCATATGCTTAGGATCTTTCATCGCGAAACGCGCTACTGCCCATAAGTCTTGCTCTTTAAAGACAAAGTTCAGCGCTAAGTCACGCTTAATCGCTTCTTTTAAACGCCAAGTTGCTAGCGGTCTTAAAATAGCTAGCTGCTGAGGCTTTAGCTGCCACGCGCCTTTAATATCAAGGTAAGCGTTATCTGGGTTTGCTTTGCGGATGCGCTTAGCCACTTGTAAATCAGACTCTTGTTGCGCCGCTTCCCACCAGCCCGCTTCCATCACTTTTTCTAGAAGCTTGTTGTACATTGGCATCAAGTAGTGAACGTCTGCTGCTGCGTAGTCGAGTTGCTTTTGAGAAAGCGGACGCGCTAGCCAGTCGGTTCGAGATTCACTCTTATCTAGGTCAACACCTACAAACTCAGAAACTAGAGCCGCAAAGCCAGTTGAAAGACCATGACCTAAGAAGGCTGCCATGATCTGCGTATCAACCATTGGTGTTGGCGTACAGCCAAATGCGTTCTGGAATACTTCTAGATCTTCGCCACACGCATGTAACACTTTCAGTACTGAAGTGTCTTTCAACAGCCCAACAAACGGGGTCATTTCATCAAGAGCAATAGGATCAATCAGTGACAGCGTTTCACCATCAAATAACTGAATTAAGCCTAATTGAGGGTAATAGGTTCTTGTACGAACGAACTCTGTATCAAGCATAACAACATCGGCTTCACGTGCTTGTTGGCAAACTCGCTCAAGGTCTTTCACTTGGGTAATGATTTGATAATCCACAAAAACTCTCACTGATTTTACTTTGATCGCCGGATACAAAAATGCCGACATTAACTGTCGGCATTCTAACACCATTTTTCAGCGCTCGCTTAGATTAAGCGCCTGAATGGTTTCGGGGGCTAATTTCTCGCAAACCCGTGCATTACTCGCTTGCGCGTTTGGCAAGCTCTGCGTCGTTTTCTTCACGAAGCACTCGGCGCAAGATTTTACCTACATTGGTTTTTGGTAGTTCTTCACGGAACTCAATCAATTTAGGGATCTTGTAGCCAGTTAGGTGTTCACGACAGTGCGCGATAATGTCTTCTTTGGTTAGGCTAGGGTCACGTTTCACAACGTAAATCTTAACCAGCTCACCAGACACCTCATGAGGTTGGCCGATAGCCGCAACTTCTAACACTTTGCCATGCAGAGCCACAACATCTTCAATCTCGTTCGGGTAAACGTTGAATCCTGACACAAGAATCATGTCTTTCTTACGGTCTACGATGTACAGCAAGCCTTCGTCATCAAACTTAACGATATCACCAGTCGATAACCAACCGTCTTGGTCGATCACTTCTTTGGTCGCTTCTGGACGCTGCCAGTAGCCTTGCATCACTTGAGGACCACGAACCTGCAATTCACCCACTTGGTCATTGCCAACCACTTTACCTTCATCATCAACAATACGAACTTCTGTTGAAGGTACTGGTAGGCCGATTGCACCTGTGTAGTCTTTCAGATCATATGGGTTACCCGTGACCAAAGGAGCACATTCGGTTAAACCATAGCCTTCAAGTAGGTGGACACCTGTCGCTTTCTTCCATTGCTCAGCAACAGCGCGTTGAACCGCCATACCACCGCCAACAGATAAACGCATGTTACTGAAGTCCAACTCGTGGAAATCTTCGTTATTCACTAACGCATTGAACAAGGTGTTTACGCCAGTAATCGCGGTAAACGGAACCTTTTGCAGCTCTTTAATAAAGCCAGGAATGTCACGAGGGTTAGTAATCAGAAGGTTACGGCCACCCATCTCAACAAACAGTAAGCAGTTCACGGTAAGAGCAAACACATGGTAAAGCGGCAATGCCGTTACCACCAATTCACGGCCTTCTTGCAGTACCGGGCTATATGCCCCTTTCGCTTGCAGTACGTTCGCAATCATATTGCGGTGCGTTAGGATTGCGCCTTTCGCTACGCCCGTTGTACCACCCGTGTACTGTAGGAATGCGATGTCATCGCCAGCCATAAATGGCTTCACATACTGCAGGCGACGGCCTTTATGCAGTGCTTTTCGAAATGAGATAGCACCCGGCAGATCGTACTTAGGCACCATGCCTTTTACGTATTTCACTACGAAGTCGACAATCGTACCTTTTGCTCTTGGCAGCATTTGCCCAAGGCTGGTTAGTACAACGTGTTTAACCGGTGTTTTATCAACGACTTTTTCTAGCGTGCTCGCAAAGTTAGAAACGATAACAATCGCCTTTGCGCCAGAGTCATTCAATTGATGTTCAAGTTCACGAGGCGTGTACAGTGGGTTGACGTTCACTGCAATCATACCTGCACGCAGTACACCAAAGAGTGCAATTGGGTATTGCAGCAGGTTTGGCATCATCAGCGCGACACGATCGCCTTTCTTCAGTTTTAGATCATTCTGCAGGTAAGCAGCAAAAGCACGACTGCGCTCTTCAAGCTTACGGAATGTCATGATAGACCCCATGTTCTCGAATGCCGGTTGGTCTGCGTACTTCTGTACTGACTGTTCGAACATTTCAATAAGAGATGGGTACTGATCTGGGTTGATCGTCTCTGGTACGTCACTTGGATAACGTGAAAGCCAAGGTTTGTCCACTATGTTACTCCTCGTTTATCAGCTGACGACTGCTTCGCCGCTTTTTATCATTGCGGTATTACAGCACAGCTTTAGTGCATGAGCACTAAAAGGCTCAAACACTTGTTTAAATTTTGTTAACTACACCAAGAATTAGCTCTGAAACTAGCTCTGGGCTCTCTAAATGGCAATGATGTCCGCCAGGAACAGTCTCTATATTCAGAGAACTATGGGCTGATTTGTAGCGATTATGCTGCAAATGTCGGAATCCATCATTTCCTAAAACTATTAATTGAGGGCATTCAATAGCCGCCATGATCGCTTCAGCATGCGCTTGTGACATTCGATATAACGAGTCACATTTTAGGTTAGGGTCGCATCGCCATTGCCAAGAGTTATCGAACTCGGCAATACCTTGATCTACAGTCGCTTGACTAAGAGCAACTTGATCTACAGTCGCTTGATCAAAAGCAGCTTGAGTAACAACAGTCCGATCAACATTACTTAGCTCAACGATTCCTCGTTCAACAATAGGAGCAATGAGTTCTGCTTTGATTTGATTGGCGTGAGCTCTCAGCTTAATAGCATCCTCAAGACTTGCCAGAGGACGTGAAGGCTTTCTTCGCTGTCGAAGACGACTGAGTACCCCATCCCTCAAACGAGAGACTGTTTCGTGGGGAGCTTCTGAAAGAGGTCCGTGACCTTCAATTTGGATTAATCCTGACACCTTTTCAGGAAAGGCGGCACTATAACAACTTGCGATCAATGCACCAAGTGAATGTCCTACCAGTACCAGTCTGTTTGGCGATAATTTAGTCACCAACTGATGCAAATCATCAATATAGTCGTGAAATGGGTAATAACTGCCCGGTTTATGCGACGAGAAACCGTGTCCGAAGAGATCAATAGCAACGAGGTGAGTATCTGGAGAAAGCTTGGCTATTTGCGGCATAACCTGAGTGAAACTTGCAGAATTATCTAGCCAACCATGAATAAAAACGACCGTCGTTGCGGTCGTTTTCGGGTTGCCAATCTGTTGTGTTGCAAGCGTCCCGCTCGCAAGGGAATATGACTTTTCAATCATTGATTGTATGGTGTCCCTATCGTTTAGTGTGTCGATTTCAGGTTCAACTATTCCACATCTTGAATCACACGGCCTGACTTAGGCATGGTTTGAAAGCTGCGACAATGCAAACTGCGGCAAGAGTAATAGGTTGGCGCCAAATCGTTGATGACCACTCGCTCGGTGATCTGCCATAAACGTTGGTTGTAGACATTCATTACTGGGAAGGTATAAGGATAATCACCAACGGTGCCATCTTCAGTGCCATTTGATGTTCCAACCAAGGTGATTAAACGGCCTTCAGCAAAGCTCAAAGGTTCTACGTAACCATCAATGTAACCAACAAAACGCCCTTTTGGCTCGGCATCAATATCTGGCTTACCGCTGCTTGAGATAGGTAAGTTAACCACTTCAACACGAGTCTTATCTTGTAAGTTAGTGACTTTAGCTATCACACCACCTAAACGAACGTCACCAGCGTCTGGCACCGTGTTTACCCACTCTTGGTAGTCAGTTACCACCTGTTCAGAGTTTGCATTAAGTTCTTCTGGTAGAGATGAGCAACCCATCACCATCGAAGAGAAGGCGACAAGGAAAAATAAGCGAGATTTAGAAATGAGAGAAAACATAATGCTGGTCCTTAGAAAAGGATAAATGAAAGCACAAAGCTAGATATAAATATCGACCCCAATAAGCTTCGCAAGTTCCTCTTTTTTAGCTTGATTCATCACGTCCATATACTCTTCCATCGCACGTCGTCCACGCCCTTCTGGAAGATCATATTGAACCTGAGCTTTGTGAATCTCAGATTCTTTGACTTGGCGAATCGAATGCGAGACAGCATTCGCGACCTTAGTTGGCTGACCAACTGAGGTTTTTGCATCGCCTTTGTTTACCTCGTTCTTTTTGTTGGTTCGATTGGTTTTGGATGTATTACCTATCGAAGAAGGAGGTAAGCCGTTTATTGAAACCATGCTTAAAGAGTTTATTACCTGATGTTAATGATTGTGTATCTGTTTTTATTTTGGCTCTGCAAAGTGAATGCAAAGCCAAAATAATACGTATTTATTCTCGACCTGGCAGTTTTTTCCACGTCACTTTATCTCGAAGATAAACAGGCTCAGACTCTTCTGCTGCAACCGCTTTACCTTCTGCATAAGCAAATTGAGCAAGGAACGCCATGTCTTGAGCTTCTGGAAACAGGACTTCACACGCTTTGGTGTTAATCGCTAGTGTGTCCATGTGCTCTGCATACGCTTCCCAACCGGTGCCGACTTTTGCCCATGTCTCAGAATCCGCTTCAAGCTGCGCAGCTAATTCGCTTGGAGGCGTGACACATTCCGCATCAACCGCAGTCCAACGACCATCATCTTCACGGCTGTAACGAGCCCAGTATACTTCACTCATACGCGCATCAATCGCTGTAGCTACGTGAGTTTCACCAAATTTACGGTAGCTGCCTTGCGCCATCGCTGCCAGTGTAGATACACCGATCATCGGTAAATCAGCACCAAAAGCCAAGCCTTGAGCAATACCGATACCAATACGCACACCCGTGAAACTGCCTGGGCCTTGGCCAAACGCGATTGCGTCAATATCGGTTAAAGCGACATTCGCTTCTTTCAGTACTTCATCAACCATAGGTAGAATTTTTTTCGTATGGTCTCGAGGAGCCTCTTCGCTACGTGCGAACACCTGGTCACCCATTACTAGTGCAACTGAACAGTTTTCAGTTGCGGTATCTACTGCAAGAATTTTCGCGCTCATTCGTGTCTCAAATATTCGTTATCTAATCTAAAAATAATGGCTAAGCTCAACAATGCCAATTACTCAGCAGCGGTTGAATGGTCTTTAGCTAAGAATTCTTTAATGATCCCTAAGTCACGGGTACGTGGGATAGGCGGTAAACTCGCCAAAAACACACCACCGTAATCGCGGGTCACCAAGCGGTTATCGCAAATAATTAAAGCGCCATTATCACGTTTATCACGTATTAATCGGCCAACACCTTGTTTCAAGGTAATCACTGCGTCTGGTAACTGTACTTGTGCAAAAGGATCACCCCCTTTTAGCTTACAGTCCTCGATTCGAGCCTTAAGTAACGGGTCGTCTGGGGCGGTAAAGGGCAATTTATCGATGATAACACAGCTTAATGCGTCGCCCCTAACATCTATACCTTCCCAGAAGGCGCCAGTGGCCACCAGCAATGCGTTACCTAATTCCATGAATTCGGCTAAGGTTTTTTGCTTACTTGTCTCACCTTGTAGCAGAACTGGAACCGAGAGCGTTTCACGGAATCGCTCCCCCAACTCTTTCATCATGCTGTGTGAGGTGCACAAAAAGAAACAGCGACCTTGGTTTTGCTCAATCACAGGGGTCAACATTCTTACTAGCTTATCCGCTAAGCCTGGGCTATTTGGTTCGGGAAGATAGCGAGGCACACACAAACGCGCCTGATTTGGATAGTCAAACGGGCTTGGCAGTGAAAACTGTGCTGACGGTTTTAACCCGAGTCGAGAGGTGAAATGGTCGAAATCATCCGACACCGCTAGCGTTGCTGAAGTAAACACCCAAGCACCCGGTTTAAGCTCGATTTGTTCGTGGAATTTATCGGCAACCGAAAGAGGCGTGATGTGCAAAGCAAAGTGTCGTGGCGTGGTGTCATACCAATAAGAATAACCGGTAATCGACACGTCACATACACGTTCAATGCGCGATTTGATCATAGTGGCACGTTCAAAAGCCGTGTCTAATAACTGGCTTCGACCCAATGCTAATTTCAATACATCCACAGCCAGTTGCAACGCATCTTGTAAACGCACGAGCTCTCTTGCAATCGACTCTGACTTCAATGCTTCACGCCAGTTACCACGAAAGCCGGTGTCGCCGAGCACAATGCGTAAATCGGCGGCTGATTGAATGAGCCTCTCGCCAACCTTTTGCAGCTGCCGCATGTCTTTGGCTTCAGTGCGGTAAGCGATTTCAATGTCTTTGGCTAGCTCTTGGATCTGTCGACTGGAAACCGATTGTCCGAAGTACTGACTGGCGATATCGGGAAGTTGGTGCGCTTCATCGAAGATAAACACATCGGCTTCAGGTATCAGCTCACCAAACCCAGTTTCTTTGATCGCTAAATCTGCGAGAAACAAGTGGTGGTTCACTACAACAACATCGGAGTCCATCGCTTTTTTACGCGCCTTAAGCACAAAGCAATCAGTGTAGCTTGGGCATTCTTTGCCTAAGCAGTTGTCGTTAGTCGAGGTAATGGTTGGAATAACTGGGCTATCTTCAGCAATATCATCGCAATCACCTAAATCGCCAGTTTGAGTCGCTGACGACCAGCTGCGCACTTTAACCAACTGAGCTAACAGCGTTGGATCGGTATGAGTGCCATGACTTTCGATCATCTGGCGACTGAGCCTATCTAAACACAAATAGTTTGAACGACCTTTCAGCAGAGCAACCTGACCATAAAAGCCAAGCGCATCGACCATTAATGGTAAATCACGATGAAACAACTGCTCTTGAAGGTTTTTAGACCCCGTACTAATGATGGTTTTCTTGCCACTCAGCAGCGCCGGTACTAGGTAAGCAAACGTCTTACCGGTACCTGTCCCTGCCTCAACAACCAATTGGCTTTGTTGCTCAATAGCCTGTGAGACCGCTTCAGCCATGTCCAACTGAGCTTGTCGTGGTTGAAACCCAGGGATCGCTTTACCCAGAGCACCATCAGCAGAAAACGTTTTAGATATCATAGAGTACGTGATTTAGAAAAATAGAAGGCGAATTATGGCAGGTTTAATGAGCCGGTGCGAATCAGAAATGACTGCGCACCGGAGGTGTCTATCGAATAGAACATGGCAGGCTAAGTCTTGTTAACCAACCTAGCCCAAAACAAATGAAGGGGTTGTTTAACTACTTGCGATTCAAATAACGAGATAACCAAGGCGCACCAGAAAAACCGGAATCACTTGGTTGCATAGCTGTAGCAGCATCAGTCGGAGAAGCTTTGCTTTCCCACATTTCATCAAGAACGTTGCCGTCCACCTGAACATCACCAACTAATGAATTTACACGCTTACAATATAACTTTTTCGCTAGTAACTCTTTATCCATAAATGATCACCTATGCATGGCTGAAATGTTGGCTCGCTCTAGTGGAACTTGACCGAGAATGTCGGTTAAAACCGTCAGAAATCTAACCTCTACCTGAATTTATTAAGCCTCTCAATTTATTAATCCCCTAAATGAACGGTAGATTTTGTTGAAACCAAATTGATAATAGATTAATTATAACGGTGATATTGCGGCTCAGTTCACCGTTCGACGGCCTGCATTAAATTTTGAAGAATCCCGATTTCATATAATAAGTGCAACATTCACGGAAGTAAGATGCAAATGGAAAGAAAAACTTTATTAACACATTGTACTGACGCCCCAGGCCTCATCTCAAAGATCACCAACATTTGTTATAAGCACCAACTCAATATTATTCACAACAATGAGTTCGTCGATAACACTAGTGGCCACTTCTTTATGCGTACCGAGCTAGAGGGTTACTTCAATGACGAAACCTTGCTTGCCGATTTAGACCAAGCATTGCCAGAGAATGCAAAACGTAAGCTGATGGGCTCTTCTCGTAAGCGTGTCGTGATACTCGTGACTAAAGAAGCGCATTGCCTTGGCGATATTCTGATGAAGAACTTTGATGGCAGCTTAGATGTCGAAATCGCGGCGGTGGTTGGCAACTACGATACTCTGCAAAGCTTAACCGAGCGTTTTGATATTCCTTATCATCATGTTTCTCACGAAGGATTAAACCGTGAAGAGCATGAGAAAAAGATGCTTGAAGTGATTGACCAGTACGAGGCGGACTATCTGGTGCTTGCTAAATACATGCGAGTATTGACTCCGGGGTTTGTTGAGAAGTACAACCACAAAATCATCAACATTCACCACAGCTTCTTGCCAGCATTCATTGGTGCTAAACCATACCAGCAAGCTTATGAGCGCGGCGTAAAAATCATTGGCGCAACAGCGCACTTCGTGACAAACGATCTCGATGAAGGCCCAATCATCAAGCAAGACGTAATTCCAGTGGATCACAACTTCAGCGCAAAAGACATGGCTCAAGCCGGTCGTGACGTAGAGAAGAACGTGTTGAGTAAGGCTTTAAACAAAGTGATCAATGATCACGTGTTTGTTTACGGTAACAAGACTGTGATTCTGTAAGTCGGATATCGATTTCCGGTAAAACTTCCAGTTAGAACCCAATAAAAAACGCGCAACAGGGTTAACCCATTGCGCGTTTTTTTGTATCTGGTTATTAGACTAGCTTTTAGAGATTCCTGATTACGCTCCTTCGTCGCTATCGGGAATGACGAATTCGGCAAGAACCTTCTAACTTTAGACTCTGACATACGCCCTCGAACGCTCAGTCAGCATCTAAAGATAGACCTGGCAAACACCATCAAACACCCCGTAATTCCGACGAGCCTAGGCGAGATCAGAAATCTACCCCAGCTATTCTCTGCTCAAATTAAGCCTGTTCTGACTCAACAATCTTCTTCAAAGAGTGTGGATGCAACTTAATACAAATGCCTTGATGTTTAAAAGCCACCGTTGGGTTATTCAAACGTTCACCCTCACCTTTCGGGCTAGACAGTTTTATCTTAACGCCTTGCTCTGCCAAAGTTTCAAACTTAGCAGCGAACTGCGGGTAAGTCTCTTTAAGATCCGCCAGATAATCATCAGCCGTTTGCGCGTGAGAAGGAATCACAAACTCGACATGTTCCCAATCTTGGCTTGGATAAATTTTACCTTCTGCTGGATATGGCAACTCTAAGCACTCAATCTTCCAACCAAGGCTTTGCAATGGCTCATCGAAAGCCAACACCACAATTGGACGGCCATTGATCATCGCTTCTGAAATTGTAGAGCCATATTCAGACCAAGCCAGATGTGCTGATTTCGCAAGCTCAGTTTCATTGATTCTTAATGCAATATGATCCGCTTGAGCAAAGCTTAAATCTAAACCCAGTGCATTTCCTAGGTTCTCAATTTTCTCCATAAACGTATCAAGGCGCGCAATCATTTGTTGTGGTTCTAGTTCGGCTTGCTTCAGGCTCATCGTCATTGTCTTTGTTCTCCAAATAATGGCTGCATGGTATCAGTTTTACTTTCAGCAACAAGCGTTGCTTTTACAAAAAAACGTTCAAAAAGTACGGTGTCTTACTTTCCTAAATAGACAAACCTGGCTTGGTCAAAGTCGATTGTCAAAAACCCCTCAGGAAATGTTAATTTTCTATCAATTCGACCTATAAGAAACCCCACAAAATTGGTATGATTAACGCCATTTTTGTGAACTTAAACAGAGTCTGTTGTTCATTTCGGCATTAAATCGTTAACTCGAAGCATAATTAACCAAATTTAATACCCACGAAATAACGGCCACTCTTATTCATCCTTGAATTGAAGGAAACGCGTGTGAATATCCAAGCACTGATTAATGACAAAGTATCTCAGGCTCTAGAAGCCGCTGGCGCACCTGCAGGCTCTCCTGCGGCTGTTCGCCAATCTGCAAAACCACAATTTGGTGACTACCAAGCAAACGGCGTTATGGGTGTTGCTAAACGACTAGGCACTAACCCACGAGAATTTGCTCAAAAAGTATTGGACGTTCTAAACCTAGACGGTATCGCTTCTAAAGTTGAAATCGCAGGTCCAGGTTTCCTAAACATCTTCCTAGATGAAGCATTCTTAGCACAACAAGCAGACGCAGCACTGGCTGATTCTCGTCTTGGTGTTACAGCGGCTGAAGCACAAACAATTGTTGCTGACTACTCAGCACCGAACGTTGCAAAAGAAATGCACGTTGGTCACCTACGTTCAACGATCATCGGTGATGCTGTTGTTCGTACATTAGAGTTCTTAGGCCACAAAGTTATCCGTGCTAACCACATTGGTGACTGGGGTACTCAATTCGGTATGCTTATCGCAAACCTTGAGCGCATCCAAGCTGAAACTGGCGAAGTTTCAATGGAACTTTCAGATCTTGAGCAGTTCTACCGTGAATCTAAAAAGCTTTACGACGAAGACGAAGAATTCGCAGTGAAAGCACGTGGCTACGTAGTGAAACTGCAAAGCGGCGACGAATACTGCGCTGAAATGTGGAAAAAGCTAGTTGACGTAACCATGGTTCAAAACCAACGTAACTACGATCGCCTGAACGTATCACTGACACGTGATGATGTAATGGGTGAAAGTATGTACAACCATATGCTTTCAAACATCGTTTCTGACCTACAAACACAAGGTCTAGCAAAAGAGTCTGACGGCGCACAAGTTGTATTCCTAGACGAATACAAAAACAAAGATGGCGACCCGATGGGCGTTATCGTGCAAAAACGTGACGGTGGCTTCCTATACACCACCACCGATATTGCCTGTGCTAAATACCGTTTTGAAGAACTGGGCGCAGACCGCGTACTTTACTTCATTGACTCTCGTCAGCACCAACACCTAATGCAAGCTTGGACTATCGTTCGTAAAGCGGGTTATGTTCCTGAGTCTGTCTCTCTTGAGCACCACGCGTTCGGCATGATGCTAGGTAAAGATGGTAAGCCATTTAAAACTCGTGCAGGCGGTACAGTACGTCTTGCTGATCTTCTGGACGAAGCAGAAGTACGTGCAACTCAGCTGATTGAATCTAAAAACCCTGAGCTAGCAGAAGACGAGAAGAAAACCATCGCGAACACAGTTGCAATGGCGGCTGTTAAATACGCAGACCTTTCTAAGCACCGTACAACTGATTACGTGTTCGACTGGGAAAACATGCTGGCATTTGAAGGTAACACAGCACCGTACATGCAGTACGCGTACACTCGTGTTGCTTCAATCTTTGCTAAAGCAGGCATTTCAATGGACTCTCTTGAAGGTGAAATCAAAATCACTGAAGAAAAAGAGAAAGCCCTTATCGCGAAACTTCTACAATTTGAAGAAGCGGTACAGTCTGTTGCTCGTGAAGGTCAACCGCACATCATGTGTAGCTACCTGTTCGAACTTGCTGGTCAATTCTCTAGCTTCTATGAAGCGTGCCCTATCCTTGTGGCTGAAGATGAAACCGTTAAACAGAGCCGCCTGAAGCTTGCTGCACTGACAGCTAAGACTATCAAGCAAGGTCTGTCTCTTCTAGGTATCGAAACTCTAGAGCGCATGTAATTCCCTTCGGGTTACAATGAATAAATAGAAAGGTTGATGTGAGAGCATCAACCTTTTGTTTTATCTAACGTATACTGAATTCAAGAAATCGAAATGGATAATAATAATGAGCTTTGAACTTCACCCACAGTTAGCAAAAGACACCACGCTTATCGGCGAATTTCCACTAAGCTTGGCACTGCTAAGCAAAGACAGCGCAGTGCCTTGGGTTATCTTGGTGCCAAAACGCGCCAACCTAAAAGAGTTGCACCATCTGCCAATGAAAGAACAACAGCAGTTCTTGCTTGAGTCTCAAGCGGTAAGCCAAGCATTAGAAGCGACATTCCAACCAGACAAGTTAAACCTAGGCGCGCTGGGTAACATGGTGCCACAACTGCACATTCACCATATTGCACGTTTCAAAGACGACATCGCGTGGCCAGGTCCAGTATGGGGCAACACCAAAGGCGAGCAACGCAGTGAAGAAGAACAAGCCGCAATCCATACTCGCATTCAAAACGTTTTATCACTGAGCTCTATCTTTAAGAAAGCGTAATTCGAGTTCATCTCATTACGCTTTAAAGCAAGGCTGTTCAGAATAGACACATGACAAAAAGCCGCTCATCTAAAATAGGTGAGCGGCTTTTTTATTGTCTAATCTCGCCGTTTTCAACGAGAGTATGAAGCTCTGAACTACATCATCACATTCAGTGACAGACCATCTTGTTTGCTGATGGTGTAACGAATACGTGTTGTATGACCATGCTTGTTGGTATCGACCAAGCGGGAAACTTTCCCTTTCTTGACCCAAACACTCAGCATCGCATCGACACCGTCTTCGCTCATACCAAACTTAGACGCAAGTTCACTGCGAGCTGCAACGCCCTCGTTATCAATGTATTGATGAAGTTCAGTTAAAATCATACTACTTGCACCTCTAGCGCTTTTTGCTTACTGCCAATTTTCTTGAAGACGCGATACGTCACCACAAAGCCACCAGCAATTGCCACCATCCACACAGCACTACTTACTGGGTGTACAGCGAAGTTTGCTGCTTGGTAGTAGAAGGTTGCACCGAAGTAACCAAGAGCCATTGTCCATACCGCTATGAAGCGGGCAAACGTCTGACCAAACTCACGAACATAAGCGCCCATCGCAGCAACACAAGGTGTGTAAAGCAGGATAAGAATCAAGTAAGCAAACGCAGCGTGGCCTGATACAAACTTGTCTTTCAAGTTACCAAAGATCGAAGTATCAACCTCTTGATCTGCAGCCACAGAGCTTGAGTCAGACAAGTCGCCCACTTCAATGCCTAATGGATCTGAATAGCTCAAACCAGCTAGGTTTTCAGGGATAGTCATGACGGCTTCTTGCAAGCTTGCTGCTAAATCGAATTCAGCCGCTTCTTCATCTGATGGCGTGGTGTACAAGCTGTTTAATGTACCAACAACGGCTTCTTTCGCAAAAATACCCGTAATAATACCAACCGTTGCAGGCCAGTTATCTTCAGTAATACCAATAGGTTGGAACACTGGAGTCACAACTTGAGCCGCTTTAGATAGCACTGAGCTTTCGCTGTCTTCGTTACCAAAACTGCCGTCCATACCTAATGAGTTCAGGAAGCTAAGAATAGCCACAACCATTACGATGGTTTTACCTGCGCCAAGCACGAAACGTTTCAGCTTCTGCCAAGTTTTCAGCATCACGTTTTGCACGGTTGGCAATTCGTAATCTGGCATCTCCATAACCAAGCTATCACTGCTACCAGGATAGATAGTATTTTTAAGGAATAAGCCCGTAAATACAGAAGCTACAATACCCATGATGTACAGAGCGAATACGACATTTTGTCCGGCACCAGGGAAAAACGCAGCTGCGAATAGTGCGTATACTGGCAAACGAGCTCCACATGACATAAAGGGCGCCATTGATGCTGCCAGTTTACGTTCACGCTCTTGGTCAAGAGTACGGGTTGCCATGATTGAAGGTACGTTACAACCAAAACCAAGTACTAACGGAACAAACGCTTTGCCCGGTAAGCCAATCTTCTGCATCACTTTATCAAGTACAAATGCAGCACGAGCCATGTAACCCGAGCTTTCTAATACCGCTAAGAACAAGTAAAGCGCGGCAATAACCGGAATAAAGGTCGCAACCGTTTGAATACCACCGCCGATGCCATCGGCAAGAATGGTGACTAGCCAAACCGGTAAATGGCCATCTAATAAGTGGTGTCCACCATCAACTAATATTGCGCCAACACCAATATCAAAGAAGTCGATAAACGCACTACCGATATTGATAGAGAACATGAACATTAGGTACATGATGACGAAGAAGAAAGGAATACCGACCCATTTATTCAAAATGAATTGGTCTGCTTTCTCAGTAAAGTTACGGCTTAGTTTCCCTTCACTGCGACGAACACGTTTACAAAGGTCATGTAAGAAAGTGTATTTAGCGTCAGCAACAGCAAGGTCAATATCGAAATCGGCACCTAGGCGCACACTGTCGATTTGAGTACGAGTTTGAGGAGCCAATCCGTTCAAGACTAAGTAATCGTTTTCTAAAGCACGAATAGCCAGAGCTCGGTGAGATACATCAGCATCATCAAATTGTGACTCAACAGAAGGGATAAGAGCTTCTAACGCGGCATCGTAATCAATAGAGATAGGATCAAGACTCACACCTTGAACAAGCAGTTTATGCAGACGCTCTTTAAAACGTGCAACTTGGCCTTTGTCGTTTGCAGACAAGCTTAAAACTGGACAGCCAAGCTCTTTCTCTAGCGCTTTAAGGTTAATCACCTGACGCTCACGCTTTAATACATCCATCTTGTTCAATACAACGATCATTGGGCGACCCAACTCTCGTAATTGTAATGTCATGTATAAGCTTCGTTCTAAGCAGCTTGCATCTACAACATTGATGATCACATCTGCAGGGTGAGTTAGCACAGCACGAGACGCGATAGATTCATCGATACTGTTCGCATCATTACCACTGTCTAGTGCGTAGATACCCGGTAAATCCGTTAGCTGAAACTGATCACCAGCATGCGAATACAAACCCGTCTTCTTTTCTACGGTTACACCAACCCAGTTACCAACGTGCTGCTTAGCGCCAGTTAAGGCGTTAAATAATGTTGTTTTACCACTATTTGGGTTACCAACGGTAAGAACTTGATAATCCATTTAGATAACCTCGATTTGTTCTGCAATGCTTTCACGAATGGCGATAGAAACACCTCTCACCTCCACTTGAAGTGGATCACCCATCGGCGCACGACGGATTAGCGTCACCTCAGTTTTTGGCAACATGCCCATAACCATAAGTTTTTTTCTAACGTCTGGTGTTAAGCCTGTTAGTGCAACAATAGAAGCCGCTTTTCCTTGCTCGAGTTGTGAGAGTTTCATAAATGCCCAATTCGTGACTGATAATGAGAAAGATTGTTATTACCGCCATGATACACATACATGACCACAATTCTATTGTGTGAAATCAATGTTTTCGAAAATACATACTCGTAAATTTCGTTAAAAACGTTTACGTCAAAAACGTTACTTTCAACAAACAACGAGAACTACCTCACTAGTACCAATCAAGAAAAACCAACACAAATCATTAATTATCAATAACTTAAAATAATGTCGGTTTTCTCATGGCCATCTGTCGTTAATTTTATAAGTAAAATAAGTGTGCAGACGTATAGTTACTCCAACGAAGAGAAACTACTTCTCTTTAATTTTATTCCAGAGGTGATGTGGCTTGCCATATCACTCCGGCAGCAAGCGAAGGTGTCCTTGGCACCCGTGGTATAGTCCCCCCGGCTATACCACGATATTTTTTTTCTTCCTTTTGTTTTATCCCAACAGCCTTTTAAACTCCCCACTGCTCTCTATCTCTATCTCTATCTCTATCTCTATCTCTATCTCTATCTCTATCTCTATCTCTATCTCTATCTCTATCTCTATCTCTATCTCTATCTCTATCTCTATCTCTATCTCTATCTCTATCTCTATCTCGTAGAAGCATAAAAAAGCCCCAACACGAATGTCGAGGCTTAGAGTATCTTTATCTATGTGGACGTAGAGTAAATCCGTAGCTCACTACTCTTCGCTATTTTCAGCAAACTTAGATGGCGACATACCAAAATGGTGCTTAAACCTTTGACTGAAATAAGAAGGGTCATTGAAACCAGAATCAAACGCGACGTCTGAGATTTTCTCTCCCGCAAGTAACCGCTCACACGCATGCTCTAAACGCACTTCATTCAAGTGCTCTTTAAAGGTCTTGTTATAAGCCGATTTAAAGCGTCTCTGTAAGCTTCTCTCTGACATGAACAAGTACTTAGCAGCAGTTGCAGTACTGAACTCTGCATCGGCGTAGTTTTCGCTCACAAGCTGCGACACTCTGTTTTTCCACTCTTGTTCAGCACTCAACCTTTGCTGCTCTGGCGTTGAAGCGGCAAGCTTAATGGTTTCAATCTGCTCAATTGTGCTGGCTTCCAGATTATCCAGCACTTGATACTCAATCGGCCACGAAAGCTGAACCTTATTTTGATAGTCAGAAACAAACGCGTTCAGCTCACCACCACTCTGATTCATCAATAGAGGTAATTTTTCGATATTTAGATCAGTCGATTTTCCGGTGTTGTCACCCATGCTTGATGCCAATTTAGGGAAAGGCATCCCATGATCTCGAATCGTAACGACAAGATGCTCCTTCACTTCTTCAACCAGAACCACCATGCTTTGTGACTTAAAGTTTCTCTTGATGATGCTCGCAACCAAGTTGTTGAAAATAATATCGAGATTAAAATACAGCAAGGATACGTATCGTTGTTTGGTATCAACTCTAATATCCAGTTCAATACCCGCTTTGGCTAGATCATCTTGCCAAGCTTTGAGTACCGCTTCTAAGATCAAAATTATATCGTAACTGACCTTCCCTTCTCCTTGAGGTGTATTACTCAATTGAGCCAAGCCATTTTTCAGCGTTAAGATTGGCGACTTGCCTTTCTCATCATTCCAATTCGGAAGCATCGCAGCAATATGATTAACTTCAGATGAGAGTTCATTTGCTGTGTGCGACACAAGCGCACTCTTAACTGATAGCTGCTTTTTAAGCTGTTGATTGGTCGTCAACAGGATGCGACTTTGGTGCCTCAGTTGATCGGTTTTTAATGCAACTTGCGCTTTTAGGTGTCTATTGGCAAAAGTGACATAACGCGAACGCCAAAAGACCAAGATAGTCACGACACCAATCAGCAGCGCCAGAGAGCTTGCGGCAGCCCAATTGCTCAGATACCAAGGCTCAGCGATTGAGAAGCTTTGATTCGTTGACACAAAGCGATAATGCGAGTCCTTAACGGGTTTTACTTCCAGTGTATAGTCCCCCGGAAGAAGATGATCGAGCGTTAACAAGCCTCCTTCAAATTCACTCCAAGGTTCATCGTCGCTCAGGCGATACTCCATCGCAGGGGCAAACGTCGCAGGTAGGATACCCAACTTAAAACTCATGGATGAACCATAAGGGATTTCATCCAAATCAGCAGTCTTACCACCAAGTGATACGGTTTGCTGATCAACACTGATCTTACTCAGTAATGCTCGACTATGAGGTGTTGTTGATACCAATAACTCATCAGATAACGCACTGACTACGCCATATTTTGATCCAAAAATAAGCCTCGTAGATAGGCTGCCTTCGCTGTCAAACAAGGCACATGCCCCTGCCGCCAGTTCATTGGTGATCAAGCCAAATGGTGAACCGATATGTTTATGCAGTTGCCCATCCAGTCCGTAATAGCTGATACCTTTCGAAGAACCTAACCACACACCATTGTCATCGCTTATTAAGCAATTTGGGCTAATATTGTCTTCAACAAGCGTGACCTCTTGAATAATAGAGCTGTCATAAGGGATTCGATACACACCATAACTACTCGCAAACCATTGAGCCCCATCCTTCGCTTTTTCAATATCGACCACTTTGCCAAATCGTTCGCTTGAGCGACTAAAGCTAATCCGTTTATCAATAAAAGAGTAGAAGCCGTGGTCAGTGCCTATATAAATACGACCTTGTAACCCTATATTGAGAGCAGTGATTTTTGCTGGCAAAAACTTATCAACTAACCAGTCAGTACCGTACCCCGTCAGCTTCATGGTTTCGATAGATAACGAATAAAGGTCTTGCCCCGATGTTATCCAAAGTACGTTATCAGCTTGAAGCGCAAAGTTCTCAACGTGTACCCCTTTGATAGACCTTGGTAAACCGAGCACTTCAGGCTCTAACGTATTGGTATTAAAACTAATAATGCCTTCTTCAGTAGCCAACCAAATGGAAGAACCAAAGATCTCAAAGTCCTGCACCGAGTTGGAATAAACACGAATTGGGTTCTCTTTGCTTTGAGCATCGACCAAATAGAGGCCCATTGAGGAAGCAACCCAAGATAATTGTTCACTAACCGGCTGTACTTTGTTTATCACGACACTACTTGAGTGCATTCCCATACCCGTTAATGGCGTTCTTGAGAATGTCTTACTGAACAGTGAGAAGTATCGGATGCCGTTATTTGTCGCAACCCACATCCCACCAGCATGGTCGTTGATTAACGAATATATTTTCTCTCCCGGTAACGAGAAATCTTGATTAGCGGCTTGTTCGAATCGTGTAATTTGACCCGTAATGAAGTTATAACTAATGAGTCCATGCTCTGTGCCAATCCAATATTGGTCTGAAGTTTCAGCAAGCGAGAGAACGTGCGACCCTTTTATTTTGTTCTCTTTATCTGGATTCGCGAGATCAACAATCACCGCCCCATTTAAAGTGCCAATCACTAACTCTCGTCTAGCATTAGAAAAATAAACCGTCTCAATATGGTGCTTATCTGATGCAGTGATGTGAGTAAACTCTTGCGCCTCGGAAAGGTAAGCACCAGAACTGGTCGCGAGTACCCATTTTGACAACACCCACTCCGCATCGTTAATCGCAATATCACTGCTATTGTTGTATCGATACAGTTTGAGTAGTGAGTAGGTGGTAAATTCTAAAGATTGAGTGTTGTAAGTATAAAAATTACTGCCATCTGTGACCCAAATATAATCACCTGATGAGCCGATATTCGCGATCTCAGCGCCGGGGCTTAAACTAAACGCAAGCTCATTGCCAATACCAGGGCTATGTCGGTACACCTCATTATCAAAAAATGTCCAAAACTCATCGTTAAGAAACGCGACTCTTTCTGAAGAAAATTGCAGAAGGCTGCCCTTTCGCGGGAATAGGGTTCGGCCATCATAAAAGAGTACTTTTCCATGGACATCATGAACCCATAGCCCGCCACCGGCACCTAAGTACAGGTTTTTAGCCGCAAGAAAGTTCCCTTGCGCTTGAACGGGCAAAGGATAGAAAACGGAGGGTGATGTATTTACCGCGAGAACGCTAAATGAAATGCTCATTAACATGAACATTCTGAAGATAATTCGATACAACTTTTCATCCTGAACAGCAATAACACATGAAATTATGGTGTCCACAACGTCTTATCGCTGCTTAATCAAAAATTCAGTTTTTTTGTGCTTATTATTATCTTTCTATTTTAGCGGAAATTAACAAAGGAGAAAGGAGGTTTGCTATTTGTTGAGAGGTTTTATCTTAGCGGTCACGAAAATGCCGCAAAAAGCGGCATGATTCATAAATTAACGAGAGCAAAGTGTCGTTAGGAATATTGATTATTGATTACTTAGCACTCAAGCAACTGGTGTAGCTGTCTGTAAGTTGCTGAAGAAAATCGAAATAACTTCCACTCTTCACTTCAACCTGTGAACCAACAGGATCAAGTTGCCCTTGCTTAGCATTGCTTCCGCGAGTCACCGATTCGATCACAGCTGGTGTAAATTGAGGCTCTGCAAATACACATTGAACATTTTCACGCACCAAGGTTTTCTTGATAGCTATCAAGCTTTTTGCACCCGGCTTGCGCTCTGGGCTCACGGTAAAGTGACCTAAGTTATTTAACTCAAACTCCTGTTCGAAGTAGCCGTACGCATCATGGAATACGTAGTAACCTTTGTCTTTCACTGGCGCAAGTTGTTCATTAATTGACTGCTTCTTCTCTTTCAAAGCAATCAAGAATGAGTCTAGGTTCTCTTGATACGCCATTGCGTTATCAGGGTCAGATTCAATCAACTTAGCTGAGATATATTTTGCCGCGACTTCAACTTGGTCGATGCCCAACCAAAAATGCGGGTCATGGCTACCATGATGGTGTCCTTCATGAGAATCGTGGTCATCATGTCCGAACTCTCGCAAGTTAATTCCTGGAATCTCACTGATCTTGATAACGTTTTCTTTTGAACCAATCACCTTAGTCAGAAAGGCTTCTAGGTCAGGACCAAACCAGATAACCATATCGGCACTGTGAACTTTTTTGACATCCGATGGCTTAAGCGCATAATCGTGCGGCGAAGCATTGCTGTTCATCAACACATCCGGCTCACTAACGCCTTGCGTTAATTCTGTCACAATCATTTGAATCGGTTTAAAGCTTGTTAGAATAGTATTGGCACTTGCGACACTTGGCGCTAAAAGCAAAGTAGCAAGTATAAAAGATGAACGTGACATAATCCCTCGATAATAGAAAAGTAGCTTAGGCTTGAGGTAAATGTTACATTATAACATTAGCGAATTGCAAATGAGTTCTATTCATGGATAACTTAATCCAACTAGATTCTGTGAGCGTCGAATTTGACGGTCGAAAAGTTCTAGACAACATCTCTCTAAATATAGAGCGCGGCAGAATCACCACCCTCATTGGGCCAAACGGTGCAGGAAAGTCGACATTAGTAAAAGTGGTACTGGGTTTACAAACCCAATTTTCAGGCACAATAACAAAAGCTAAAAAACTGAAAATTGGCTATGTACCACAAAAACTAAAGCTCAATGATTCACTACCGCTCAACGTAGAGCGTTTTCTAAAGCTCACTGGCAAGTTCAGTCAGCAAGAAATCCTTGAAGCATTGAAGCTCGTTGGTGCTGAACATCTGCAGAAGAGTAACATGCACCAGCTATCTGGCGGCGAAAACCAACGTGTGCTGATTGCTCGTTCATTGCTAAGAAGACCAGATCTACTGGTTCTTGATGAACCTGCTCAAGGCGTTGATGTACAAGGGCAAATAGACCTGTATGACCTGATTGACACCATTCGTCACCGCTTTGGTTGTGCCGTATTTATGGTTTCACATGACCTGCATTTAGTGATGGCAAAAACAGACGATGTTATCTGTTTGCACCATCATATCTGTTGCTCAGGCGCACCTGCAGACATCAAACACCACCCTTCGTATATTGCGCTCTTTGGCACCGCGACCCAAGAAACACTAGCGTTTTATCATCACCAACACGAACATCACCATCATGATCTTGCAGGCCAGCCTGTCGAAGGCGACGTGCATGAATGTTCAAACCATAAACATGGACATCACTAATGCTTGAGTTTCTTCTTCCCTCTATTCTGGCGGGTTTGGGTATTGCGCTAATTGCAGGCCCATTAGGGTCGTTCGTGGTATGGCGCAAGATGGCTTACTTTGGTGACACGCTTGCTCACGCTTCTTTGATGGGCTTAGCACTTGGCTTTCTGTTCAACATTAACTTGTATTTCGCGCTGCTGATTTGTTGTTTGATGCTGGCCGTGTTGCTAGTGACTTTACAAAAACAAAAGCTAGTCGCGACCGATACCTTACTGGGTATATTGGCGCACAGTGCACTCTCTTTAGGCCTTGTTGCTGTCAGCTTCTTAGACAATGTTCGTGTCGATCTAATGAGTTACCTATTTGGTGACTTGCTTGCGGTGTCTCCAACAGATTTGGTGTTCATCTACGCGGGTGCTGCAGTGATTGGTTTAGTGCTTGCGATATTTTGGCGACCACTGCTTTCAACGACAGTAAATGAAGATCTTGCAGCAGTAGATGGCATCAACATTGACTTAATGCGCCTAATCCTGATGTTGCT
The DNA here is from genome assembly GCF_021728015.1 of Vibrio sp. G-C-1. Taxonomy (NCBI): domain Bacteria; kingdom Pseudomonadati; phylum Pseudomonadota; class Gammaproteobacteria; order Vibrionales; family Vibrionaceae; genus Vibrio; species Vibrio sp. G-C-1. The sequence continues at coordinate 140,664 of NZ_JAKKCR010000009.1, forward strand.
GGTTGGTATCGTGATTGCAGTCGGTATGAAGTTTGTGGGTGCGTTAATCATGACATCGCTACTGATCATCCCAGCAGCTACAGCAAGGAAATTTGCGAATACACCCGAGCAAATGGCATTCCTCGCCTCAGTTATTGGCTCTATCGCTGTGTTCGGAGGGTTGAGCTTGTCTTGGTTCTATGACACGCCAGCCGGCCCGTCTGTTGTTATTAGTGCTGCGGCAATGTTTATGCTGTCTCAAATGTACAGAACCCGCGCCTAAAGTGAAAAGTCGGGATTCATTCTGGCTTTTAACAACACAACCGTTGATGCGGCAGTCGTTTATAAAAGAATCGTTTACAAAAAAATCGGTCACAAAAGAAAAAGGCTTGGTCAATGACCAAGCCTTTCTTATATCGTTCAGTTAGCTTCTATCTCGTTAGATAAAAGCCAGCTGATTACCAACCCGTGATTTCACGTAGGCCTTTACCGATGTCAGCAAGAGACTTAACAGTCTTAACGCCTGCTGCTTCTAGCGCTGCGAATTTATCTTCAGCAGTACCTTTACCGCCTGAGATGATTGCGCCAGCGTGGCCCATACGTTTACCCGGAGGAGCAGTAACACCAGCGATGTAAGATACAACTGGCTTAGTTACGTTTGCTTTGATGAACTCAGCAGCTTCTTCTTCCGCAGTACCACCGATCTCACCAATCATTACGATTGCTTCAGTCTCTGGGTCTTCTTGGAAAAGTTTTAGGATATCAATGAAGTTTGAACCTGGGATAGGGTCACCACCGATACCAACACATGTAGACTGACCAAAGCCTTCATCTGTTGTTTGCTTAACTGCTTCGTACGTCAGAGTACCTGAACGAGATACGATACCTACCTTACCCTTCTTATGGATATGACCAGGCATGATACCAATCTTACACTCGTCTGGAGTGATAAGACCTGGACAGTTAGGACCGATCATGCGAACGCCAGTTTCTTCTAGCTTCACTTTAACGTCGATCATATCTGTAGTAGGGATACCTTCAGTGATCGTTACGATCAGTTCGATACCTGCATCAATTGCTTCTAGGATTGCATCTTTACAGAAAGGTGCTGGTACGTAGATAACTGTTGCTGTTGCGCCAGTTACTTCTACTGCTTCACGTACTGTGTTGAATACTGGAAGGCCTAGGTGAGTTTGACCACCTTTACCAGGTGAAACACCACCAACCATTTGCGTACCGTATGCGATAGCTTGGTCTGAGTGGAATGTACCTTGACCGCCAGTGAAACCCTGACAGATTACTTTAGTGTCTTTGTTAATTAATACAGACATTATTTAGCCTCCGCAGCAGCAACAACTTTCTGAGCAGCATCTGTTAGAGATACAGCAGCAATGATATCAACATCAGAATTAGCAAGTACTTCGCGACCTAGGTCTGCGTTTGTACCTTCTAGACGAACAACGACAGGAACTGTTACGCCAACTTCTTTAACTGCACCAATAATACCTTCAGCGATCATGTCACAACGAACGATGCCACCGAAGATGTTTACGAGTACTGCTTTAACATTGTCATCAGAAAGGATGATCTTGAATGCTTCAGCTACACGCTCTTTTGTTGCGCCGCCGCCTACATCAAGGAAGTTTGCTGGCTTGCCGCCGTGTAGGTTTACGATATCCATCGTACCCATAGCAAGGCCTGCACCGTTAACCATACAGCCAACGTTGCCATCAAGTGCTACGTAGTTCAGTTCCCACTGAGCTGCGTGCGCTTCGCGCTCGTCTTCTTGTGAAGGATCGTGCATTTCACGAAGCTTTGGCTGACGGTACATTGCGTTTGAGTCAATGTTGATCTTGCCGTCTAGGCAAAGAAGGTTACCTTCATTTGTAATAACAAGCGGGTTAATTTCTAGTAGAGCTAGGTCGTACTGAGCGAACATTTCACCAAGACCCATGAAGATCTTAACGAACTGTTTAATTTGATCGCCAGCTAGGCCAAGTTTGAATGCCAATTCACGGCCTTGGTAAGCTTGAGGGCCAACTAGAGGATCGATCGCAGATTGGTGAATCAACTCTGGAGTTTCTTCAGCGATTTTCTCAATGTCCACGCCGCCTTCAGTTGACGCCATGAATACAATTTTACGAGTTGCACGGTCAACAACAGCGCCTAGGTAAAGTTCGTTAGCAATGTTTGATGCTTCTTCAACTAGGATCTTGGTTACAGGCTGACCATTAGCGTCTGTTTGGTAAGTCACTAGGTTTTTACCTAGCCACTTTTGTGCAAACTCTTTAACGCCTTCTTTAGTGTCATGTAGCTCTACGCCGCCCGCTTTACCGCGACCACCAGCGTGTACTTGACACTTAACAACTTTCTTGGCTGTACTGATACGACCTGCAGCTTCGAAAGCTTCTTGTGCTGTATCACATGCGAAACCTTCTGGTACAGGCAAACCGAATTCTGCAAACAGCTGTTTGGCTTGGTATTCATGCAAATTCATTTTGATATTCCGTTTATTTTCCCTTAAGGGATTATTATTTCCATAACGACACAGTTTCCTGTGGTACGTCTGTAGGGTCTTCTCAAATCAACTGCTGTCCATTTTCTAATGGCTTTACAGTTCAAGTGAAGGCCAGACGTTGAGCAGCCTAGCCTTTGAAACTTTTTACGTCTAGCTAACGAGGTTAACTAGACGTTTTAGCGATACTAAACGTCTAATAACAGACGTGCAGGATCTTCTAGAAGCTCTTTGATAGTCACTAGGAAGCCAACTGATTCACGGCCATCGATTAGACGGTGATCGTAAGAAAGCGCTAAGTACATCATTGGTAGAATTTCTACCTTGCCATCAACAGCCATTGGACGATCTTGGATTTTATGCATACCCAAAATTGCCGCTTGAGGCGGGTTGATGATTGGCGTAGACATTAGAGAACCAAATACACCACCGTTTGTGATAGTGAAGTTACCGCCCATCAGTTCATCAACAGTTAGCTTGCCATCACGGCCTTTGATTGCTAGCTCTTTGATGCCTTTTTCGATGTCAGCAAAACCTAGTGTGTCACAGTCTTTCAGTACTGGAGTCACTAGACCGCGTGGCGTAGATACCGCCATGCTGATATCGAAGTAGTTGTGGTAAATGATATCTGTACCATCAATCGAAGCGTTAACTTCTGGGAAACGCTTCAGCGCTTCTGTTACTGCTTTCACATAGAAAGACATGAAACCAAGACGCGTATCGTGACGCTTCTCGAATTGGTCTTTGTACTGCTTACGAAGGTCCATGATTGGTTTCATGTTCACTTCGTTGAAAGTAGTCAGCATTGCTGTGCTGTTCTTCGCTTCTAGAAGACGGTTTGCAACTGTCTTACGTAGGCGAGTCATAGGCACGCGTTTTTGGCTACGAGCCGCTGCTGGCGCTTCAACTGCTGGTGCAGATGCTGCTACCGGAGCCGCTTTCGCTGCTGCTAGGTGCGCGTCGATGTCTTCACGAGTAATACGACCACCAACACCAGTGCCTTTGACGTCAGCTGGTTGTAGGTTGTGTTCTGCAAGAAGACGACGAACAGCTGGGCTTAGTGCGTCGTTGCTTTCTTCTGTCAGTGCCGCTTTGTGGCGCTTATCAGGAGAAGCTTCTGTATCTTCAGTGGTATCTTTCGTTGGTTCACCAGCGACAGCACCAGGTTTGATCTTTGCAAGAAGCTGCTTAGAAAGTACCGTAGCACCCTCTTCTTCTAGGATAGCTTCCAGAACACCCGCTTCAGGAGCCGGTACTTCTAGAACTACTTTATCTGTTTCGATGTCTACAATGACTTCATCACGTGCAACGGCTTCGCCTGGTTTTTTGTGCCAAGTCGCCACTGTTGCATCAGCCACAGATTCAGGTAAATCTGGAACCAGAATTTCAATTGTCATGTGCGTATTTTCCTTTTACTTCTAGTTCTTAAGTAGGGTCAAAGCGTCGTCAACTAACGCTTTTTGTTGTTTCAAGTGTACCGACATATAGCCAACAGCTGGTGATGCTGATGCAGGACGACCTGCATATTGAATATCAGCACCCACTGGAATAGCAGCTCGGAAATTATGTTGGCTACTGTACCAAGCACCTTGGTTTTGTGGCTCTTCTTGACACCAAACGTAATCGACTACATTTGTGTATTGTGCGATTGCAGCTCTCACGTCCTCGTAAGGGAACGGGTAAAGTTGCTCAATACGTACAATAGCGACATCGTCTTGCTCGTTCTTACGTCTTTGATCAAGCAGGTCAAAGTAAACCTTACCTGAACAGAACACGACGCGTTTTACGTTCTCAGGAGCCAGATCATCAATTTCTGCGATAGCTGGTTGGAACGTACCTTCTGCTAGATCTTCCATAGAAGACGTACATAGAGGGTGACGAAGCAATGACTTAGGTGACATTACGATCAGTGGACGACGCATTGGTCGAACAACCTGACGGCGAATCATGTGATAAACCTGTGCCGGCGTTGAAGGAACAACAACCTGCATGTTTTGTTCAGCACATAATTGAAGGTAACGTTCAAGACGAGCAGATGAGTGCTCTGGGCCTTGGCCTTCATAGCCGTGAGGAAGCAGCATAGTTAGACCACATAAACGTGCCCACTTTTGCTCACCTGACGAAATGAATTGGTCGATTACAACTTGTGCACCGTTTGCGAAGTCACCAAATTGTGCTTCCCAAAGGGTTAGACCGCTTGGTTCTGCCGTTGCATAACCATACTCAAATGCGAGTACCGCTTCTTCAGATAACACAGAGTCAAATACTTGGAATGGCCCTTGTTTATCATGAATGTTCGCAAGAGGAACATACGTGCTTGCATCTGATTGATTGTGCAGTACTGAGTGGCGGTGGAAGAACGTACCACGACCTGAATCTTGGCCTGAGATACGAATACGCTTACCGTCATCAACAAGTGTTGCGTAAGCCAGAGTCTCGGCCATACCCCAATCGACTTGTTTCTCACCATTCACCATGGCAGTACGATCGTTGTACAGTTTGTTTACTCGACTTTGCAGCTTATGGCTGTCTGGGTATTGACAAAGTTTGCTACCAAGCTCTTTCAGGCGCTCGATGTCAATCTTGTTGTCCCATTCGATGTTCCAGTCATGACCTAGGTAAGGTGACCAGTCCACTGAGTGAAGTGCCATTGGGCGCCACTCTTTAACCACAACTTCACCGTGATCAAGTGCATCACGATATTCGTTAACGAGTTGTGTTGCCGTATCAATACCAAACTCACCGCGTTCCATTAGCACGTCAGCATAAAGCTTACGTGGCGTTGGATGCTTCTTGATTTTTTGGTACATCAAAGGCTGCGTTGCATTCGGCTCATCGGCTTCATTGTGACCGTGGCGACGGTAACAAACCAAATCAATAACAACATCACGCTTAAACGTATTACGGTAATCTAATGCAAGACGCGCTACGAAAGCGACAGCTTCTGGATCATCAGAGTTAACGTGGAAAATCGGAGCCTGAACCATCTTCGCGATATCGGTACAGTACATCGTAGAACGTGTATCGCGAGGGTTAGACGTTGTAAAACCAACTTGGTTATTTACAACGATACGAACCGTACCACCAACACAGAAACCACGAGCTTGAGACATGTTGAACGTCTCTTGTACTACACCCTGGCCAGCGATAGCTGAATCACCATGGATAGTAATTGGAAGTACGCGGCTGCCATCTTTATCGTCTAGACGATCTTGGCGAGCACGTACCGAACCGATAACTACCGGGTTTACGATTTCTAAGTGAGATGGGTTAAATGCAAGTGCTAAGTGAACGTTGCCGCCTGGTGTTGCGAAATCCGCAGAGAAACCTTGGTGGTATTTCACATCACCAGTGCCCCACGAGTCATCGCTGTGCTTGCCCGCAAACTCGTCAAACAGGTCTTGTGGCTTTTTACCAAGCACATTGACCAGCATGTTTAGACGACCACGGTGAGCCATACCAACAACAACTTCACGCATGCCTTGTCCACCTGCATGACGAATAATTTCCTTCGTCATTGGGATCAACGCATCACCACCTTCCAACGAGAAGCGTTTTGCGCCTGGGAATTTAGCACCAAGATAGCGCTCAAGACCTTCAGCAGCAGTTAGCTCTTCTAGGAAAGCTTGCTTTTCTTCTTTATCGAAAGAGGGTTGACCAGAAACAGACTCTAAACGTTGTTGGATCCAACGCTTTTGCTCTGTGTTAGTCATGTGCATGTATTCAGCACCAATCGAACCACAATAAGTTTGCTTTAAAGATTTGTACAAATCTCGAAGCACCATCGTCTCTTGGCCAATGGCGTAAGAGCCGACGTTAAACGTCTCATTGAGGTCATCTTCGGTAAGAGTGTGAAAAGAAGGATCCAGTTCAGCGACTGTATCTCTTTCCCATAAACCTAGGGGGTCTAGATTTGCTGATTGATGCCCTCGGAATCGATAGGCATTAATAAGTTGCAGAACCTTTACTTGTTTCGCATCGACATCTGGATCACTAACTTGGACACTGTAATGCTTTGTTTCTTGAGCGAGTCGACGGAAGTATTCACGAACACGAGAGTGTGGTTGTTCCACTGCTTCTGAAGCTTGCACAGGCAATTCTTCAAAAACACTTCTCCATTCGTCACTTACCGAATCGGGGTCACTTAGATACAGTTCATAGAGTTCTTCTACGTACGTTGCATTGGCGCCAGCCAAGTGTGAAGACTCGAGCCATGCCTTCATCACGCCGTTGTGCATATTTTCCCTTAACCAGTAGTTTTCACGTTTGCTGCGGTCTATGCCGAGCTATTAAAAGGCCGCCCCAAAACTTCTAGGGCGGCAATTTTTATATAACTTAAACCGAACGATTCACAAGCATGGTCTTGATGTGACCAATCGCTTTCGTCGGATTTAATCCCTTAGGACAAACACTTACACAATTCATGATGCCATGGCAACGAAAAACGCTAAATGCATCATCAAGATCGGACAGACGTTCGTCTGTCGCCGTATCTCGGCTATCTATTAGCCAACGGTATGCTGCAAGCAGGCCAGCTGGTCCGATGAACTTATCTGGATTCCACCAGAATGATGGGCACGAAGTCGTACAACATGCACACATGATACATTCATACAAACCATCTAAATGAGCACGCTCATCAGGGCTTTGTAGGTTTTCACGAGCCGGTGGCACATTGCCATCAGACACTAAGAACGGCTTAACTTTTTCGTAGTTATCGTAGAACTGAGTCATGTCTACGATTAAATCACGCACGACAGGCAAACCTGGAAGTGGGCGAATTACGATTTTATCTTGGCCAGTAAGAGCAGACAGAGGCGTAATACACGCCAATCCGTTTTTACCATTCATGTTCAAGCCATCAGAACCACATACACCTTCACGGCATGAACGACGGAATGAAATCGTTGGATCTTGCTCTTTCAAAAGAATAAGCGCATCCAAAAGCATCATGTCAGAGCCTTCTTCCACCTCTAGGGTGTACTCTTTCATGTAAGGCTTCTGGTCCACATCTGGGTTGTAACGGTATAAAGAGAAATTCAGTTTCATGGTCATATCTCCTTAGTACGTACGTGCTTTCGGCGGGAATGCTTCACGATGGATAGGTTCCATGTTCACGCCACGCTTAGTCATACTTTCTGATTCTGGGTTGTAAAGTGAGTGGCATAGCCATTGCTCATCATCACGGTCTGGGAAGTCAAAACGAGCATGCGCTCCACGACTCTCTGTACGGAAGTTTGCTGCAACCGCAGTTGCGAATGCCGTTTCCATCAAGTTTTCAAGTTCTAAACACTCAATACGTTGCGTGTTGAACTCTGTCGACTTGTCTGAAAGGTGTGCATTCTTAAGACGCTCACGAATCACTTTAAGCTCTTCTAAGCCATCAGCCATCGCTTTACCTTCACGGAATACAGAGAAGTTGTTCTGCATACATTGCTGAAGATCTTTACGAATTACCGCAGGGTCTTCACCGTCTGTACTGTTTTCCCAACGATTGTATCGCTCTAGTGAACGTTCAATGTCGGCTTCAGTTGCAGGTTTTGCTTCAGCTTGCTTATTCAGAGTCTCACCAAGGTGAAGACCTGTCGCACGGCCGAACACAACCAAATCAAGTAGCGAGTTGCCACCTAGACGGTTTGCACCATGTACAGATACTGAAGCGATTTCGCCACAAGCGAATAGACCTTGAATTTCAACGTCTGAACCATCTTCAGTTTGTTTAATTGCTTGACCAGAAACCTGAGTTGGAACACCACCCATCATGTAGTGACACGTTGGGATTACAGGAATTGGTTCTTTAACTGGATCAACGTGAGCAAACGTACGAGAAAGCTCACATACACCCGGTAGACGAGACTCAAGCGTCTCTTTACCTAGGTGATCAAGTTTCAGCTTAATGTGAGGACCCCATGGGCCATCGCAACCACGACCTTCACGAATCTCAACCATCATCGAACGAGCTACCACATCACGACCGGCTAAATCTTTAGCATTCGGAGCATAACGTTCCATGAAGCGCTCGCCGTCTTTATTGAGAAGGTAACCACCTTCACCACGACAACCTTCTGTTACCAAAACACCTGCGCCAGCGATACCCGTTGGGTGGAACTGCCACATTTCGATGTCTTGCATTGGAACGCCAGCACGAATTGCCATGCCAACACCGTCACCAGTGTTAATGTGTGCATTCGTTGTTGATGCGTAGATACGACCAGCACCGCCGGTAGCAAGGATTGTTGCCTTCGCTTTGAAGTAGCAAACCTCGCCCGTTTCCATACAAAGCGCGGTAGTACCTAAGATTGCACCATCTTCGTTTTTAACAAGATCCAGTGCATACCACTCAGAGAAAACCGTCGTTTTGTGTTTAATGTTTTGTTGGTAAAGCGTGTGTAGCAGTGCGTGACCAGTACGGTCGGCTGCCGCTGCGGTACGAGCCGCTTGCTCACCACCAAAATTCTTAGATTGGCCACCAAACGGACGTTGGTAAATACTGCCGTTATCAAAGCGAGAAAATGGAAGACCCATTTTTTCTAATTCGATAACCGACTCAGGGCCATTTTTACACATGTATTCGATAGCATCTTGGTCGCCGATGTAATCGGAACCTTTAACCGTATCGTACATGTGTTGTTCCCAGTGATCTTCATGCGCATTACCAAGAGCAACAGTGATACCACCTTGCGCAGACACAGTATGAGAACGAGTTGGGAAAACTTTAGAAAGCAACGCACAAGATAGGCCTTGCTCAGAAATTTGTAGCGCGGCGCGCATACCAGCACCACCAGCGCCAATTACTACAGCATCAAACTCACGAACAGGAATAGTCACTTACGCACCCCACAAAATAAACAGACCAGAGAAGAAATATCCTAGAAGAACCGCAACAACACCGACTTGAAGACCAACGCGCAATTTTGCACATTTGATGTAGTCAGTTAGTACTTGCCACAAGCCGATCCACGCGTGAACCAAAATTGAAGTAAGTGCTAACATGGTGAAGACTTTAGTGAAGGTACCACCAAAGAATTGCGTCCAAGATGCGTAAGAAATATCACCTGAGAAAGCACAGAAGCTCACTAGGTAGATAGTGTAAAGCGTCATAATGATGGCTGTTGCACGAATCAATAGATAATCATGCACACCATTACGACCAAAAGTAGAAACGTTGTTTACCATACTAAGATCCCCGCTAGTAGAGACAATACCGCTGTTGCTGCGAATGCAACCTTCGCGCTCTTAGCGCCAGATTCCAGCTCTTCAAAGTGACCAAGGTCCATAAGAAGGTGACGAATACCACCAGCAATGTGGTAAGCCAAAGCGGTTAAAATGCCCCACAGAATAAACTTCACGAAGAAACCGTCGACAATGTCGCTAGCTTCCATAAAGCCTACAGGGGAAGAGAGGGAAATGGATAGTAACCAAAGCAGAATTCCGATCGCAACAAAAGTAATCACCCCAGACACACGGTGTAGGATGGAAGCTATTGCTGTGATAGGAAAGTGGATGGTCTGTAAATCTAAATTAACAGGTCTTGTCTTTCTTTCTTTCACGGGCTCGCTCACTCAGCTCCATTGAGCATGATGGTCATTAAATAACCTTATGTATTGTTATGGACAAAATTTGATTGCAAACCTTCAAAATTTAACATTAACTTAACAAATAACGTAAGTTGAGCCTTAGATAATTGTAAAATAATTGTTAACAGCTAGGTTTCTGAAGACACCTCACATTTCTTCTTAGCCTTGCATTTATAAGGTTTTAACCAAACTTTTCAGCGCCACTATACGGCTGGCAACATTCTAATACAATTGATGCAACAAATAATGCTACACAGAACAGATTTTTAACGAATTTAATGTAAAAAACACTAACAAGTGCACACAAAGCTGCAGAAAAATTGACTTTCTCACGTAAGACCAGTAAAAAAATGGCACATAAACATCCTGGACGGATTAATAATAACAAAGGAGATTGTTATGGCGGATAAGAAAGCTACCCTTCATATTGAAGGTCAAGCACCGATCGAATTGCCGATTACAGAAGGTGTACTTGGTACTCCGGTCATCGACGTTCGTACACTGGGTTCTAATGGTTTTTTCACTTTTGATCCTGGTTTTCTTGCCACTGCATCTTGTGAATCGCAAATAACTTATATTGACGGTGGAAAAGGTATTCTTCTACACCGTGGTTATCCAATTGATCAACTGGCCAATAACGCTGATTACTTAGAAGTTTGTTACATTCTTTTATACGGCGAAGCCCCTTCTCGAGCTCAATACGAAGAGTTCAAGACGACAGTCACACGTCACACCATGGTTCATGAGCAAATTGCTAGTTTCTTCCACGGTTTCCGCCGTGATGCTCACCCAATGGCTGTTATGTGTGGTGTGGTAGGTGCGCTTGCTGCGTTCTATCATGATTCACTAGATGTTAATAACGACACACACCGTGAAATTGCGGCATACCGCCTAATTTCAAAAATGCCTACACTGGCTGCAATGTGTTACAAATATTCTATCGGTCAACCGTTTATCTACCCGCGCAATGACCTAGGCTACGCAGAAAACTTCCTACACATGATGTATGCAAACCCATGTGAAGAATATGAAGTAAACCCTGTTGTCGCTCGCGCAATGGACAAAATCTTTACGTTACATGCTGATCACGAACAAAATGCTTCAACGTCAACGGTTCGTTTAGCAGGTTCTTCGGGTGCAAACCCATTTGCTTGTATTGCTGCTGGTATCGCTTCTTTGTGGGGTCCTGCTCACGGTGGTGCTAACGAAGCTTGTCTAATGATGCTTGAAGAGATCGGTAGCGTAGACAACATTGAAGAATATGTAGCAAAAGCAAAAGACAAAGATGACCCATTCCGCCTAATGGGCTTCGGTCACCGTGTTTACAAGAACTACGATCCACGAGCAACGGTAATGCGTGAAGCGTGTCACGAAGTACTTAAAGAGCTAAACATTCAAGATCCACTACTAGACGTAGCAATGGAACTTGAGCGCATCGCTCTTTCTGATGAGTACTTTGTTTCTAAGAAGCTATACCCGAACGTAGATTTCTACTCAGGTATCATTCTGAAAGCGATCGGTATTCCAGTATCTATGTTCACAGTAATCTTCGCGATGTCTCGTACTATCGGTTGGATTGCACACTGGAACGAAATGCACAGCGATCCGACGAACCGTATCGGTCGTCCTCGTCAGTTGTACACTGGTGAAGAACAGCGTGATTTCCAAGCTCTACACGAGCGCGAATAGTAAAGTTTCGACTTTTCTAATCGATTGAAATCAAAAAGGGTTGATGTATTAACATCAACCCTTTTTTGTCTTCCAGTATTTCGTATCACTTCAATGAAGGTACAAATATCCAGAAAGTCATAATCTCTAAACGTGGTTACACTGGATTATCAATATCGATAAATTCTACGTCTAAGCCATGTTCTTTCGTTAGCCATTCACCTAGCGCTTTCACACCATAGCGTTCTGTTGCATGGTGGCCTGCGGCAAAGTAATGAATGTCTTGCTCACGTGCAGAGTACGTTGTGCGCTCTGAAATTTCACCAGAGATAAATGCATCAATACCTTTAGACGCAGCTAACTCAATGTAGTCTTGACCACCACCAGTGCACCAACCGACAGTCGTAATCATTTTATCTTGGTTTTCTGGAGCGATATGTAATGGCTTGCGGTTCAAAGCTTGACCAATCTTTTCTGCGAACTCCGCACCTGTCATTGGTGAACTCAACTTACCAAACATCGCAACAGATTGTGGATGCCCTTCCAAGCCGCCTTCAACTTCAATGTCGAGCAACTCTGCAAGCTTGGCGTTGTTACCAAGTTCAGGGTGGATATCCAGTGGTAAGTGGTAACCTAAAAGGTTGATGTCGTTTTTAATCAGAGTCCGAATGCGCTTACCCTTCATACCACGAATGGCTTCTGACTCACCTTTCCAAAAGAAACCGTGATGGACCAATAAAGCGTCTGCGTTCAGTTCTACCGCTTTATCAATTAATGCTTGAGAAGCTGTCACACCAGTAACAATGCGCTTCACTTGCGAAGTACCTTCCACTTGAAGACCATTAGGACAGTAATCTTTAATCTGCTGTGGCTGAAGTTTTTCGTTAAGTAGCTTTTCTAATTGTAAGTTATTCATTTTTCTTTCCAGCTTAACTTTATAATAACGTCGTTATATCAATTTACGGGTAGAATGTCGAAAGCCCCACGATGAGTTTATGAGGAACCGATGACAGCACTGCAACGTTTTTACCAATGGGTCATCGACTCACCGCCGTTACTGAAAATTAAGCCACCGATTTCCGATCTTGGTGCATTCTTAAGCCCCCATGCCATCGACTCATCACACACTTATAACGGAAACCCAAGGTTAGGTTTCCTCTACCAGCATCTATGTGAACAAGTCATTGAAGCCTCACCTGATTATTCGGTCAAGTACGATGAGATTCAAATTAATGTTGAGGGAAGAACACTCGGTGCTATCGACTTTATTTTAGAAGAAGAAAGTAGCCAAAAGCTGCAACACTGGGAAGTCGCGATCAAGTTTTACCTGCTCCATGAACAGACATGGTTTGGTCCTAACTCTCATGACCAATTGGATAAGAAGTTAGACAGGATGCTCACCCATCAACTTGGCATGTCCTCTTCAGCGGCGTTTGTGGAGCAATATCCAGAGATCGATGTCGACTCAAAACATCTCCTCATGCAGGGCCGTCTCTATACCAACCCCTTCTTAGTTCAAAAAGTACCTACTGAATGTTTGGGCTATGACATTAATTCAAGCCAAGTAAACGGCTTTTGGTGCTATCAAAACCAAGCTCATTTAATCACTGAAGCGCTCTACCCTCTCACCAAAGAGCAGTGGGCAGCTGGAACTGATGACTTCAGCTGTGAACCTCTTTCTGAGTTTGGTGATCGCTTCGTTCATGGACAAACCAAATCTGGTCAATTCTGGTTTGTGATGCCACAAAGCTGGCCACACGGATAATCTATTCAGCCATTAAGTAGACTTAGACTTAGCCTTAGCCACTTGCTTACAGACAAATAAAAAGGGCTGATGCTTTCACATCAACCCTTTCACTATTTACTTGATGACTCTACTAATCGGTATTCGATTATAGGCCAGCGGCTGCAAATACTTGATTAACAATCTCTTGAGCTTCTGCTTCGATTGCTTTCAGGTGCTCTTCACCTTTAAAGCTTTCACAGTAGATCTTGTAGATGTCTTCTGTACCTGATGGACGAGCAGCAAACCAACCGTTTTCAGTCGTCACTTTTAGGCCACCAATCGCAGCGCCATTACCCGGAGCGTGCGTTAGGCGTGCAGTAATTGGGTCACCAGCCAGCGTCTCAGCAGAAACCATCTCTGGAGACAGCTTCTTAAGTACGTCTTTTTGTGCACCATTTGCTACCGCTTGAATACGGTTATACTTAGATTCGCCGTGTTTAGCAGCAAGCTCTTCGTAGTATTCTTGTGGATTCTTACCCGTTACTGCAGTGATCTCAGCCGCAAGCAGGCAAAGAATTAGGCCATCTTTATCTGTTGACCAAGGCGTTCCGTCTTTACGTAAGAAAGATGCACCAGCACTCTCTTCACCACCGAAACCAAACTGACCGTTGTATAAGCCATCAACGAACCATTTGAAACCAACTGGCACTTCACAAAGTTCACGGCCTAAGTCAGCAACAACACGGTCGATTAGTGCACTTGATACTAGTGTTTTACCCACTGCAACGTCTTTACCCCAACCTTCACGGTTACGGTATAGGTAGTCAATACACACCGCTAGGAAGTGGTTTGGATTCATCAGGCCTTTTGGCGTAACGATGCCGTGGCGATCGTAATCAGGGTCGTTACCAAACGCTAGTTGATAGTCGTCTTTAAGCGCCAGTAAGCCTGCCATTGCGTACGGAGAAGAACAATCCATACGAACCACACCATCTTTGTCTAGAGACATAAATTGGAACGAAGGATCAACCGCTTCACTGACCAGAGTAAGATCTAGGTTGTGCGCTTTGCCAATTTGACGCCAGTAATCAATACCGCTGCCACCCAGTGGATCAACACCAATCTTGATGTTTGCTTTCTGGATCGCTTCCATATCAACCACGTTAACCAAGTCAGCAACGTATGGTGCAACTAAATCAACTTCTTTCACTAGCTCAGACTGTTTAGCCTGTGCGATAGGAGTGCGCTTTACACCTTGCATTTGCTCAGCAATGATGACGTTCGCACGATCTTCAATCGCTTGAGTTAGCTCAGCCTCAGCAGGGCCACCGTGTGTCGGATTGTATTTAATACCACCGTCTTGTGGTGGGTTATGCGAAGGCGTGATAACAATGCCGTCTGCTTTTTTGTCATTCACTAGGTTATGCGTAAGAATCGCGTGCGAGATACCTGGTGTTGGAGTAAAGCCATTGTTTTCTTGAATAATAACTTCAACACCGTTGGCTACAAGCACTTCGATTACAGTAGAAAACGCAGGCTCAGAGAGAGCGTGAGTATCTTTACCTAGGAAAAGAGGCCCTGTTGTACCTTGCTCAGCACGAACTTCAGCCACCGCTTGTGCGATCGCTAGGATGTGGTTTTCATTAAATGTTGATTTGTCTGCTGTACCACGGTGACCTGAAGTACCGAACAGTACTTTGTGGTCTGGGTTAGTAGCATCCGGTTGCTGTAAGAAATAGTTAGCCACTAAAGCCGGAATATTATGAAGATCTTCCTGCTGAGCTTTCTGCCCAGCACGAGGGTGCATAGCCATTTTTCGACATCCTTATATATAAAATTTAAAAACAAAAAAACCTCATAATATCTTCTTATCCATGGATATTATGAGGTTTAAATCAGATTTCGTTAAATTGAACCTGTTACTTTTTCTATCAATTCTGCTTGGAAACTCATGCGGCTCATAAGCTGTTCAACCATTTGTCTTTTACGGCTAGTGTTATTGTTAGTTATAACCCAAAAAGGACTTTGTGGAATGGCTTTAGGCTTAGTTGTGTTGCCGTTTGCTAGCAAGGTCTCTTCGTTGTCTGCAAAGTAAACACGCTTGCGGCCTTTTACTTGAGTTGCTTCTGAAAAGCTTAAAGGGTCGATTTTATGCAGTGTCGATAACACAAGCATGAAACGATCAATGGCTTTCTTCAGTGATGCAAACTCATCTGATATTAGTAGTGAGCGCATTTCTTTAACACCATCGAACTTCTCTGGAGTAAAGCCTACCTCTTTGCTAACAACGATACCTTTTGGCTCAACGATCTCTTCGATCGGAACCATGCCTTGGCTATCAACCTGTAATAAGCGGCGCAGAATATCTGAAGCGCTTTCGCCAATACGTTCTGTCTGACCCGCAATAAAACGGTATAGGTCCTCATCAACCTCAATTGTTTTCATTCGCTTTTCACAATCTCAATGTTTAAACTCAGGGGGATTATAGCGAGATCCGCGCGGATACTCTACGTCAAACCCACCATGAATAAGATAAAAATGTCAGTACAGCTCAACTATAAATTAGAAGGTGCGGGTCACACCATTGTTTTGATCCATGGATTATTCGGTAATCTGGACAACCTTGGCTTGCTCGCTAGGGATCTAAAAGCCGATCACCAGGTACTTAGTATCGATCTACGCAACCACGGCCAATCCTTCCATAGTGACACTCACGACTATAAAGCAATGGCACAAGATGTGGCTCAACTACTGAATGTTCTTGAGTTAAATGATGTCACTGTGATTGGTCATTCCATGGGTGGCAAGGTAGCGATGGCGCTGACACAACATCTTACGCTGCATAAATTGATTGTCTTGGATATGGCACCAGTCGCGTACACCCAAAGTCGCCACGACAACGTATTCGCCGGCCTACAAGCTGTGATAGAAGAAAAACCGACCTCACGCTCAGACGCGCTGAAAATCCTCGCAAAACATATCGAAATTGATGGGGTTCGCCAGTTCTTGACTAAATCCTTGTTCAAAACGGAACAAGGCATCATGGAATGGCGCTTCAACGTTGCTTCGTTATTAAGCAACTATCCACAAATTATTGGTTGGGAACCGCTCGAGAAAACCTCGGTCAAAACCTTACTAATAAAAGGTGGGGATTCTGATTACCTCACAGCTGAGCATCAAACCGCCGTTCAACAGCAGTTTTCCAACGCAAAGGCTCATGTTATCGCTAACACGGGACACTGGTTACACGCGGAAAAGCCAGCTGAAGTACTCCGTGTAATAAGAAAATTCATTGCTTAGATAGGTTGATTAGTCGATATAAATGAGAGCTGTGTAATCACAGCAGATTAACTTTATCTCACAACAGTGATATAGTGCGCCCAAGCAAATTTGGTATATAAGGTTCCCATGCTTTACGACTACATGAACATCATTGAATCTATTGGTTTAGATCTTCTGTTTGCCGCGATTTTCTTTCTAATCGGAATGGCAATTAAAGACGTTCTAAAGGAAGGAAATGTTCCTGCATTTGGTCGTCGCATCGTATGGTTAGTACTTTTCCTTGGCTGCGCAGGTTTTATCGCAAAAGGGATAATCCAACTAAGCTGGGAAGGAACTGGAATCTAACGATTTCCTCCGAACTTTATTACACCGACAACAGACAAAATGAAAGGTAATGATTCTATGGCAAGTGTAGGTCTCTTCTTTGGTAGCGATACAGGTAACACTGAAGCTGTTGCTAAGATGATTCAAAAGCAATTGGGCAAGCAGCTCGTTCAAGTTCAAGACATTGCAAAAAGCAGCAAAGAAGATATCGATAACTTCGATCTACTGCTGCTTGGTATCCCTACGTGGTACTACGGCGAAGCACAATGTGATTGGGACGACTTTTTCCCTGAGCTAGAAGCTATTGATTTTTCAACTAAGCTTGTTGCTATCTTTGGTTGTGGCGACCAAGAAGATTACGCAGAATACTTCTGTGATGCTATGGGTACTATCCGTGACATCGTTGAAGCGAAAGGCGGTACTATCCTAGGTCACACATCAACTGAAAGCTACGAATTCGAAGCATCGAAAGGCTTAGTTGAAGGCGATGACAGCCAATTCGTTGGTCTATGTATCGATGAAGACCGTCAACCTGAGCTAACTGATGAGCGTGTATCTAACTGGGTTAAACAAATCCACGAAGAAATGTGCCTAGCAGAGCTAGAAGACTAATTCTCTACCGATTGTTAATTGTTACAATTAATGACCGATATGTAGATATGAAAAAACCTCCTTATAGGAGGTTTTTTGCTATTTAATGTTCACCAATCAACACTCAGCTTCTAATGCTTCGTCATCATCTCTAAATTGTGGCTTCTTTCTCACATACAGGGTTCGCTGAATTTCTGACACTACATTCCCCTGCTTATCTTTAACGTGGATAATAAATTCGGGAAAACATTTCTCACCAAGCTGTGTCTGACGATAGATATCATCCAGTTGCCCTTGGCTTATCTCAAAATCTGCATACAAGTCGGATTGACCCGGCTTGATAAAGTTAATACTCGCCTCTTTATCCCAAACATAATATCGCTCACCCAAAATTCCCATTAACATCAAAGAGTAAACTGGATCGGTAAGAGAAAAGATACTGCCGCCATATTGAGTACGATTGGCGTTCTTATTCCACCAGCGCAGCTTTAGTATCGTCTTAACAACCCTAAAGTCAGGGCTAATGTGAGCTATTCGAAT
Organism: Vibrio sp. G-C-1; assembly: GCF_021728015.1. Classification (NCBI taxonomy): domain Bacteria; kingdom Pseudomonadati; phylum Pseudomonadota; class Gammaproteobacteria; order Vibrionales; family Vibrionaceae; genus Vibrio; species Vibrio sp. G-C-1. The sequence continues at coordinate 158,866 of NZ_JAKKCR010000009.1, forward strand.
TCCCGCCCCCCAAAAAGGAGGCCAAATATTGAGAGCAAATTTTACAATGTTGGGTTTATATATTTTTGCGAGTTGCTTATTCATAACAACATTCCATGTTCATATCAGAAACACCGTCAGCTTGACTGGTCGTACCTCCACTATAAGTGAGATACTTCCAATTTACAAAACAGATTGTGATGTCAGTAAGTAACCCTTTGAAGTTCGTGGTTTATTGTTATGCCTGACTAAACTATAATGGTATTAATATTGAATTCTGTTAATTGCTGCAGATCATCAACAGGAAAGTATATGTCAGACAATAATCAAGCGCTAAAAGATGCTGGTCTTAAAGTGACCCTCCCACGGCTCAAAATTTTAGAAGTATTACAACAACCAGACTGCCAACATATTAGTGCTGAAGATTTATATAAAAAGCTGATCGACTTAGGTGAAGAGATAGGTCTTGCGACCGTTTATCGCGTACTGAACCAATTCGATGATGCTGGCATTGTAACTCGCCACCACTTCGAAGGCGGCAAGTCTGTATTTGAACTTTCAACACAGCATCACCACGATCACCTAGTATGTTTAGACTGCGGTGAAGTTATCGAATTCTCTGATGATCTTATCGAAGAAAGACAAAAAGAAATCGCTCAACGCTACAACGTACAGTTAACTAACCACAGTTTATATCTGTATGGTAAAAGCATCACTGGGGATTGCAAAGGCAACCCAGACGCGCATAAAGCGAAGAAATAACACAGAACGCTGGCTTAGGCCGGCGTTTTTTATATAGGCTGATACCGTATTAAGAATCACAGTAGCTTGGCCCACAATTTGGTTATTTCCCAGACACAAAAAAACCGGCTCTAAGCCGGTTTTTTATTGGGTCGTTTTTAACAAACTAAGCACTCAAGCATTAAGCTTCAGTTTTACCCCAAGTGTCACGTAGACCAACCGTGCGGTTGAATACTAGTGCGTCTGCTTTAGAGTCTTTCGAATCCACACAGAAGTAGCCTGTACGTTCAAACTGGTACGCTTGCTCTGCTACACCTTCCGCTAAGCTAGGTTCAACAAAACCATTTAGCGTAACAAGTGATTCAGGGTTTAGCGTTGCAGCGAAGTCATCAGCAGCGGCTGGGTTTGGCACTGTGAATAGACGATCGTACAAACGAATCTCAGCAGGCAGCGCTTTATCAGCAGATACCCAGTGGATAACGCCTTTCACTTTGCGGCCATCTGCAGGGTTCTTACCCAATGTTTCATTGTCGTAAGAACAGAAGATAGTCGTAATGTTGCCTTCTGCATCTTTTTCGATACGTTCAGCTTTGATCACGTAAGCACCACGAAGACGAACTTCTTTGCCAAGAACCAAACGCTTGTATTTCTTGTTTGCTTCTTCACGGAAGTCGTCACGCTCAATCCAAACTTCACGTGTAAATGGAACTTCACGAGTACCCATTTCTGGCTTGTTCGGATGGTTTGCCACTGTCAGTGTTTCTACTGTATCAGCGTCGTAGTTTTCAATCACGACCTTGATAGGGTCAAGAACAGCCATTGCACGAGGTGCATTTTCGTTCAGATCATCACGGATACAAGATTCAAGTGAGCCGAACTCAATCATGTTCTCTTGTTTAGTCACACCAATACGTTTACAGAATTCGCGAATCGAGCTTGAAGTGAAGCCACGACGACGCAAACCAGAGATTGTTGGCATACGTGGATCGTCCCAACCTTCAACTAGGTTTTCAACCACAAGTTGGTTCAGCTTACGCTTCGACATTACCGTATATTCAAGATTCAGACGGCTAAACTCGTACTGACGAGGTTGGCAATCAATCGTGATGTTGTCTAGAACCCAGTCATACAAACGACGGTTATCTTGGAATTCAAGCGTACAAATAGAGTGCGTAATGCCCTCTAGCGCATCAGAGATACAGTGAGTGAAGTCGTACATTGGGTAAATGCACCACTTGTCAGCAGTCTGATGATGGTGAGCAAAACGAACACGGTAGATAACTGGATCGCGCATAACCATGAATGAAGAGCTCATGTCGATCTTAGCACGTAGACATGCTTTGCCTTCTTCGAAGCCACCGTCACGCATTTTTTCAAACAACGCTAGGTTTTCTTCAGGGCTGCGATCACGGTATGGGCTCGCTTTACCAGGCTCTTTTAACGTGCCACGGTATTCACGGATCTGCTCAGGACTTAGCTCGTCAACATACGCTAAGCCTTTATTAATTAATTCCACAGCATAAGCGTAAAGCGTATCGAAGTAGTTTGATGAGTAACAAATATCACCAGACCATTCGAAGCCTAACCAGCTTACATCATTCTTAATTGACTCAACGTATTCAACGTCTTCTTTTTCAGGGTTTGTATCATCGAAACGAAGATTACATTGTCCCTGGTAGTCCTGAGCAATACCAAAGTTCAAGCAAATAGATTTAGCGTGACCAATGTGCAGGTAGCCATTTGGCTCCGGCGGGAAACGAGTATGCACGCTACTGTGTGTACCATCCGCTAAATCTTTATCGATAATTTGGCGAATGAAATTCGATGGACGAGCCTCAGCTTCACTCATCTATAGCACCTCTATGTATTTAGTATTGTCAGAGAAAGTTATCTTTCATATCCGAGACAAAGGCGGCTTTTGCTGCCTATCAAAGATAGAAAGATCATTGTTGCTAATCATCCACAATTCTTCGCCTTTGCACAATAAGAACCATCAGTTAATTGTGATTATTTCTGCTATTCGATGAAGAATAGAACGAACCTTGTTCACTGGCCTTACATGACAGGCACAAAAAAGCCTCCCGTGTGGGAGGCTTTCAATTTGAAACTTAGTTAAGAGCCGTTGTTACGTCTTAACAAGTACTTCCTTTACTATGGAAGTTTTACATCAGATAGGTCTTCACCTGCACCGATAGCTTTCATTTCGCCAGCGACGATTTCAGCTAGTGGGCCTAGGATAACCTGTAGGTTGTTCTCACCTAGTTTAACCACACCTTTAGCGCCAAGTTTCTTAAGAACAACTTCATCAGCGATAGAGCGGTCTTTAAGAGTTAGACGTAGACGAGTGATACAAGCATCGATTGAAGTCAGGTTTTCGTGACCACCTAGAGCTTTCAGGTATTGACGAGCAACGTCACCTTTTGGCGCGTCACCCGCAGGAGCTGCTGCAGCTTCGTCATCATCTTCACGACCTGGCGATTTCAAGTTGAAAGCGCGGATTGCGAAAGAGAAAGTGAAGAAGTATAGAGCACCGAATGCTAAGCCAATCAATAGTAGAGTGAATGGTTTAGTTGCTAGACCCCAGTTCAGTACGAAGTCAATTAGACCAGCAGAGAAACCGAAACCGTGCAGAGTACCAAACATGTTTGCCACTACTAGAGACAGACCTGTAAATACCGCGTGCATTGCGTATAGAGCAGGAGCTAGGAATACGAACATGAATTCTAGCGGCTCCGTGATACCTGTTAGGAATGAACAGAATGCAACTGAGAACAATGCGCCACCAACTTGGCTACGTTTTTCAGCAGGAGCAGCTAGGTACATTGCAAGTGCAGCACCTGGTAGACCGAACATCATTACTGGGAAGAAACCGTTCATGAATACGCCAGCGCCTTTATCGCCACCGAAGAAACGGTGTAGGTCGCCAGATTTAACTGTTTCAGTCACTTCTTTAACAACAGTAGTAATCTCTGGGGTTACTGAGTTAGCGAATGTGAATGTATGCTCTTGACCAACAACTAGAGTTTTAGCCAGTGCAGGGTCAACACAAAGTTGAGTGATGTTAGCGAATGCGCCTTGACCAGCAACGATGATTTCTTGACACGTACCCATACCGAACCAGAAGTATGAGTTCAATACGTGGTGTAGACCTACAGGGATTAGTGCACGGTTAAGAGTACCGTAAACGAATTGGCCAACAGCACCAGACGTTGATACCGCGTGAGCTAGTGCATCTAGACCAGATTGAATACCAGGCCAAACCACACCAGACACAGCACCTGCAACAAGTGCAAATAGACCGGCCATGATAGGTACTAAACGTTTACCCGCGAAGAAAGCCAGCCACTCAGGAAGGCGTGTTGCATGGAAAGCGTTGTAAGAGTGACCTGCGATGATACCTGCGAAGATACCGCCGAAGAATGACATGTTAACGTCTGCGTTAATTGTGGTTGCTGTTGCTGTTAGTACGAAGTAAGCAACTGCACCAGCAAGACCCGCTGCGCCGTTACCGTCTTTAGAAAGACCAATCGCGATACCTAGACCAAATAGCAATGGTAGGTTACCGAAGATAGCACCACCAGCTTCTGCCATGAATGGAATATCAAGTAGATCGCCTTGACCTAAACGTAAAAGAAGCGCCGCAATCGGAAGCGTTGCGATTGGTAGCATTAACGCCTTACCAAGCTTCTGTGCATATCCTAGAATATTCACCAGTTGTTTCCCCCTATAGGATTTTTTAGAATTCGTTTGAGAAACTTATTTTAGTCGCTCAATTTAGTCCTATTCAGTGTATTCAATTAATTTTGCTCCGCAAATTAAAACCTTACCATTTGTGATCGTAATCACCAGTTTTTACCAAATCCAGAGGTTTTTGCTAGCGAGATCATAAAACTTATTTTATCATTCAAAAAAATGAACGTTTATAGATAAAATCTAAACCTAATCATTAGACAAAATGATGCTATCTCTGGGTTTACACTGTCCAATAAACAATCATTGAAAGTGAACCTAAATGTATATCTATAATTAATTGTTCATATATTTTTCAACAACTTAAATCGCTTCCCATCTTGAAGCCGTTTGCCCATAAAAGATAAATCGTTACGTAAATGATGCTCGCAAACTAAGTCCACATTTAGGTAACGAACAAATTTTAAAGATCTCACGAAATAAGGATTAGCTGACTATGTACGCGCTAAGTAACTGTAAAATTTACACTGGTAGTGATGTTCTAACCGATCATGCTGTTGTAATCGAAAACGAACTGATCAAAAAAGTCTGTCCTATCTCTGAATTACCAGAAGGAATCGAAGTTCGCGACCTAAACGGAGCAAACCTAAGCCCAGGCTTCATTGACCTACAATTGAATGGTTGTGGCGGTGTAATGCTTAACGATGAGATCACTGCAGACACAATGCAGATCATGCACAAAGCAAACCTTAAATCTGGCTGTACTAGCTTCCTGCCAACGCTAATCACTTCTTCTGACGAAGACATGCGCGCGGTTATTACCGCAGCTCGTGAATATCACAACCAATACCAAAACCAATCTCTTGGCCTACACCTTGAAGGTCCGTATTTAAACGTTGCGAAAAAAGGCATTCACAGCGTCGATCACATTCGTAAATCTGACAGCGAAATGATTGAGCTTATCTGTGAGAACAATGACCTTGTTGCAAAAGTAACATTGGCTCCAGAACTCAACGACCCAGAACACATTGAGCGTCTGCGCAAAGCTGGTGTGGTTGTTTCGATTGGTCACACGAATGCAACGTACGCAGAAGCGCGTCAAGGTTTTGAGTCAGGCATTACATTTGCCACTCACCTGTTCAACGCGATGACTCCTATGGTTGGTCGTGAACCTGGCGTTGTTGGCGCGATTTACGATACTCCTGAGGTTTATGCTGGCATTATTGCCGATGGCTTCCACGTTGATTACGCAAACATTCGAATTGCGCACAAAATCAAGGGAGAAAAGTTGGTATTAGTGACGGATGCCACAGCTCCTGCAGGTGCTGACATGGAATACTTTATTTTTGTCGGTAAGAAAGTATATTACCGTGATGGTAAGTGTGTTGATGAAAACGGCACACTGGGCGGCTCGGCTCTGACTATGATTGAAGCAGTTCAGAATACAGTTGAGCACGCCGGTATCGCTTTAGACGAAGCTCTTCGCATGGCTACGCTATACCCAGCTACGGCTATCGGTGTAGAAAGCAAGCTAGGTCGAATCAAAAAAGGCATGGTTGCAAACCTAGCTGTATTTGACCGAGACTTTAACGTTAAAGCGACTGTTGTTAACGGACAATACGAGCACAATTAAGTATGAATGGCGGACAAATAGGTAACGTAGACTTAGTTAAACAACTAAACAGTGCGGCGGTATACCGACTAATAGACCAACAAGGGCCTATCAGTCGTATACAAGTGGCTGATGTAAGCCAACTCGCACCGGCAAGTGTTACAAAAATTACCCGCCAACTTTTAGAGCGCGGCCTAATTAAAGAGGTTGCGCAGCAAGCGTCTACTGGCGGTAGACGCGCTATCTCCCTAACCACAGAAGTAGAGCCTTTTCACTCTGTCGCTGTGCGCTTAGGCCGAGACTACATTCAAATAAGCCTGCATGACCTTGGCGGTCGTGAGTTGGCTTTCCAACAGCAAGACCTGAATTACTCAGACCAATCAGACCTCACCCAAGGCTTGGTCAATAACTTGAAGGCTTTCATTGCTGAACACCAACCAAAGATCGACCAACTGATTGCCATTGGTGTCACTCTTCCAGGCTTGGTTAACCCAACGACAGGTGTCGTTGAGTACATGCCAAATACAGACATCGATAACCTTGCGTTAAGCGACATTATTCGCGACACATTCCATGTTGCTTGTTTTGTTGGTAATGACGTTCGAGGAATGGCGCTTGCGGAACACTACTTCGGTGCAAGTAAAGACAGCCAAGATTCTATTTTGGTTAGCGTTCACCGTGGTACTGGTGCTGGTATTATTGTTAATGGTCAGGTTTTCCTTGGCCATAACCGCAACGTGGGTGAAATTGGTCATATCCAAATTGATCCACTTGGCGAGCAATGCCAATGCGGTAATTTCGGTTGTCTTGAAACCGTAGCGGCAAACCCTGCCATTGTTGAACGTGTCCAAAAGCTAATTAAGCAAGGTTATGAGTCCTCGCTAACAGAGATTGAGCACATTACCATTCAAGATGTATGTGACCATGCTATCAATGGCGACGAACTGGCTAAGCAAAGTTTGGTTCGAGTAGGTAATCAACTGGGTAAAGCTATCGCAATGACGATTAACTTGTTTAATCCTCAGAAAGTTATCATTGCTGGTGATATTACAAAGGCACAAGAGATTGTTTTCCCTGCAATTAAGCGCAATGTAGAGAATCAGTCGTTAACGGCTTTCCATAGCGGCCTGCCTATTGTAGCATCACAGATCGATAAACATCCTACGATGGGAGCTTTTGCCATGATTAAGCGCGCCATGCTCAACGGTGTGTTACTTCAAAAGCTTCTTGAAGACTAAAGAAAAACAACTCTGATTTTCCGCGGGCCGTGTTTGTATAAACACGGCCCGTTTTTTTAAGCTAGGGAACTACTACTACAAGTTATGGAACTTATATTAATATCCACTGCGTTTATTGCAGGATTTATTGCTTTAAAGTGTCACCTTCCCCCATTGGTCGGCTTTTTGGTCGCTGGTTTTGGGTTATTTGCTCTGGGTTTTGAAACCAATGACACCATCATTACCTTGGCTGACCTTGGTGTCACCCTGCTTCTATTTACGATTGGCTTAAAGCTCGATATCAAAACCCTACTCTCTAAAGAGATCTGGGCTGGCGCAACAATCCACAACCTTTTATCCACTCTGTTTTTTGCGGTCGCCCTGTTTGGTTTTAAATTCCTAGGTATTTCCTCGTTGGCAGCCATGTCAATAGAACAGATTGTTCTACTCGGTTTTGCCCTTTCATTCTCTAGTACCGTATTCGCAGTTAAGTCTCTGCAAGAGAAAGGGGAAATGAATGCGACCTATGGAACATTAGCGATCGGTATTCTGGTCATGCAGGATATCTTTGCCGTGGTCTTCTTAACGGCATCGACAGGCAAAATTCCAGAGTGGTATGCCATCGCACTGTTCGCTTTGCCATTCTGTCGTCCATTGTTTTACAAAGTCCTCGACTGGGTTGGTCACGGCGAAATGTTGGTGCTGTTCGGCATTTTCTTCGCATTGGTCGTCGGTGCAGGCTTGTTCCAGTTTGTAGGGGTTAAACCAGATCTAGGTGCTCTGATCTTAGGTATGTTGTTAGCCGGTCACCCAAAAGCTTCAGAGCTGTCGAAATCGCTGTTTAACCTCAAAGAGCTTTTCCTTGTCTGCTTCTTCTTGAATATTGGATTATCCGAGCAACCTACCATTCAAGGCTTTATGCTCGCCATCTTATTCTTGCTGTTGCTGCCAGTGAAAGGCGTGCTTTACTTCTTGGTACTCAACCGCTTCAAATTCCGTGTTCGAACCTCTCTACTCGCCTCTCTATCATTATTTAACTACAGTGAATTTGGTCTTATCGTCGGTGGTCTTGCCTTTAAGATGGGGTGGATGTCTGGCGATATATTAGTGGCGGTGGCAATTGCGGTTTCGTTATCGTTCTTAATCGCTGCTCCTTTAAACAAAGCGGGTCATAAGCTTTATCAACAGTCAGGTAAGTGGCTCAAAGAGCACGCTGCTGAAAAGCTTCATCAACGTGATAAACGAATTGATCCTGGTCGCGCACAAGTGCTTATTCTTGGTATGGGGCGCATTGGTACCGGCGCCTACGATGAATTGCGTTCTCGCTATGGCAAGGTTAGCTTAGGTGTCGAAGTTCGTGAAGAAGCCGCACACAACCATAGAAGCCTTGGAAGAAACGTTATTTCTGGCGATGCAACTGACCCAGATTTCTGGGAGCGTATCTTAGATACAGCAAACGTGAAGCTAGTGATCTTGGCGATGCCTCATCACCAAGGTAATCAAACAGCCTTAGAACAGCTAAAATCACGTAATTTTAAAGGTCAAATCGCAGCCATTGCTGAATACTCCGACCAGCTAGAAACATTGAAAGAGAATGGTGTCGATGCAGCATTCAACATCTACAGTGAAGCTGGTAGTGGTTTTGCTCGACACGTATGTGAGCAATTAAACCCTAACATCAATAAGATCTAATCCTAAACATTGTCTAGTTAACCTCTCAAAATTGCTGTTCTTTTGCACTTTTGAGAGGTTTTTGTTTAAAAAACCAACCGCAATTAGACGCCACTCACCAAAACCACCTTAAAATTAGATAATTTCTAACATAAACCCCTTTATATTATTTTTTTGCTCACATTCGGTTGCTTTTTTTAGCCAGAATGGCAAATTGAATACAGTTGATTTAGAAATTATTTAAAAGGAAGTTCTATGTGTTCAGTATTTGGCATTCTCGACATTAAAAGTGATGCCGCAGCACTTCGCCCTATTGCTTTAGAAATGTCTAAAAAGCTTCGTCACCGTGGCCCAGACTGGTCTGGTATCTATGCTGGTGAAAAAGCAATTCTTGCTCACGAGCGTTTGGCTATCGTTGGTCTTAACAGTGGTGCACAACCACTATACAGCCAAGATAAAAAGCACATTCTTGCAGTGAACGGCGAAATTTATAACCACAAAGAACTTCGTGCACGCTATGAAGATAAATACCAGTTCCAGACTGATTCTGACTGTGAAGTTATCCTAGCGTTATACCAAGAAATGGGCGCGGACCTTTTAGAAGAACTTAACGGTATTTTCGCATTCGTTTTATACGACGAAGAGAAAGACGAGTACCTAGTCGGCCGTGACCATATTGGTATCATCCCGCTTTACCAAGGCTACGACGAGCACGGCAACTACTACGTTGCTTCAGAGATGAAAGCACTCGTTGAAGTATGCAAGACGATCAGTGAGTTCCCTCCTGGTAGCTTCTATTCTTCGAAAGATGCAGAGCCTCAACGCTACTACATCCGCGATTGGAATGAATACGCTGCGGTACAAGGTAACAGCACAAGTAAAGAAGAACTGACTGAAGCGCTAGAAGCTGCAGTTAAACGTCAACTAATGACAGATGTACCTTATGGTGTACTTCTATCTGGTGGTCTTGATTCTTCAATCACTTCAGCAGTAGCTAAACGTTTTGCTGCAATGCGTATCGAAGACGATGAGCAATCAGAAGCTTGGTGGCCACAACTACACTCATTCGCAGTAGGTCTAGAAAACGCGCCTGACCTTATCGCTGCTCGTGAAGTTGCTGATAAGATTGGTACCGTACACCACGAGATGACTTACACCATTCAGGAAGGCTTAGATGCAATCCGTGATGTTATCTATCACATTGAAACTTACGATGTAACGACGATTCGTGCTTCAACGCCGATGTACTTGCTTGCTCGTAAGATCAAGGCAATGGGTATCAAAATGGTACTGTCTGGTGAAGGTGCTGATGAGATCTTTGGTGGCTACCTGTACTTCCATAAAGCGCCAAACGCAAAAGAGTTCCACGAAGAAACCGTGCGTAAACTTCTTGCTCTAAGCATGTTTGACTGTGCTCGCGCCAACAAATCTCTTGCAGCATGGGGTGTTGAAGGTCGTGTTCCATTCTTGGACAAAGAGTTCATCGATGTAGCAATGCGTTTGAACCCTGAAGATAAGATGTGTGGTAACGGTAAAATGGAGAAACACATTCTACGTGAGTGTTTTGAAGACTACCTACCAGATTCAATTGCATGGCGTCAAAAAGAGCAGTTCTCTGATGGTGTTGGCTACGATTGGATTGACACATTAAAAGCAACGGCTGAAGAAAAAGTAACGGATCAACAAATGGAAGCTGCGAAGTTCCGTTTCCCTTACAACACGCCAACAACCAAAGAAGGTTATGCTTACCGTGAAATTTTTGAGGAGCTATTCCCTCTAGAATCAGCGGCAGAATGTGTACCTGGTGGTCCTTCAGTTGCTTGTTCATCAGCGAAAGCGATTGAATGGGATGAGTCATTCAAAAACTGTGTCGACCCATCAGGCCGTGCAGTACAAGCCGTTCACAACGATGCTTACAACGCTTAGCGCGTTTTGAACAAACCCTAAAGACTAAAAAAGGCGCATTATGCGCCTTTTTGTTTTAAGCCTATTTTTTGCTTTGTATTACTGCACTTATGCGTGAGCTTGTAGTGCTTCGTTCTCAATACTGATCGGAACCACTTTGCTGATCATTTTTACCAGCATAATAGATCGAGCTTCACCATCTTTCTGATGGAAAATAGCTTCAACCCCAGCAAACTGACCACTATTGATCTTGACCACTTGCCCTGATTCAAACTCAACACAGCACTCTTCAGGTTCATCTTCGCAACACTTCTCAAACTCTTTCAGTTCATACACTAAGTCGCCTTGGACTTCATGTGGCCTTGCGCCAAACTTAATAAAGTCGACAACGCCACGAGTCGAACGAACTGTCGTAAAACTAGGGCCTTGTTCATAATCAAAGCGAACAAAGATATAAGACGGGAACAGCGGTTCTTTGACCTGCTTCTCTTTCCCTCTCACGACCTTCTTGACATCGATTTGAGGATAAAAGCACTCTACCCCCTGGTTTTCTAGGTGCTGTTGAGCGCGTTTTTGATCACCACGCTTACAGTAAAGTAAATACCAACGTTTCATTTTACTAGCCATTTTCTATTTTGGGACATATTACCACAAGCCTAAAACCGTTAATCACCGTTAATAAAATGAATCCTGATAAGCAATAAATTATGCGTAACAGGCCAACTTATCAACAAAAAGCCATAGGGACAAAAAGTGGTTAAGCATTGTACAGGGAACATTTACAGATAAAAAGACGCATTATTATAAGGCTATGTATGCTACACACAAAAAGAACGCAATACCATTTAAATCTAGAAACCATCCGACAAACCAATCAATTCGACGGTTAGCATTCGATAATTCTTTTAAAAAGAACACTATGCGCTCAACTCAAAACTGGAAAATTAGTTTGCAGCACGCATTATCTGGGCAACATTCACAATAAAACCCCATATTTTCATGAGCTTATAAAAAAATAGTTATCGTGACCATAAAAGACACCTATTGCAGATGGTTATTCCACTCTGTATACATAAGGAACTATAAAATCTTTTAATACCTAAAATTAGTAAAACTTATGCCAAGCAATCACAACATCTTTGGCCACCCTAGAGGCCTATTTCTACTTTTTAGCACAGAGCTATGGGAACGTTTCTCCTACTATGCGATGCGTGCGATCCTTGTTTTATTTCTTACCGATACCACTATCAATGGTGGCCTTGGTTGGTCAACAAAAGATGCCCTCGATCTTTATGGTATCTATACTGGTTTAGTCTATATCACGCCATTAATCGGCGGCTGGCTTGCCGATAACTACTTAGGACAACGTAAATCGATCCTAGTGGGCGGTGTATTAATGGCATTAGGCCAATTTACGCTTGCTCTTCCTAACGGCGCTATTGGCTTAGACCAAGTAAATGCTCTTTATCTAGGTTTAGCACTGCTTATCAGTGGTAACGGTATGTTTAAACCAAACATCTCGACCATGGTTGGCGACCTATACCAAGAAGGCGATAACCGACGTGACGGCGCTTTCACCATTTTCTACATGGGCATCAACTTAGGCGCGCTACTGGGTGGCTTAATTTCAGGTGCTGCAGTCGAGTCATTCGGCTGGAAAGCTGGCTTCCTAGCCGCTGGTATCGGTATGGTTATTAGCTTAGTTATGCAATTGACGATGGCTCAGTCATGGTTAGGCAACATTGGCTCAGTACCTGCAGCTGCACGAGCGAAAGCGCTGAACAAATCGAAAGAGAAAACACCACTGACCAAAGAAGAGTTCGACAGACTAAAAGTTATTCTTGTTATGGGTCTGTTCGTAATCGTTTTCTGGGCTGGCTTTGAACAAGCTGGCGGTTTGATGAACATCTACACTCAACAATATACGGATCGTATGATTGGTGGCTTTGAAGTTCCTGCAGCTTGGTTCCAATCTCTGAACCCATTCTTCATCATTACACTTGCACCAATCATTGCTGCATTTTGGGTCAAGCTTGGTAAGCGTGAACCAAACTCGCCAGTGAAATTTGCGATGGCGTTGTTTTTCTTAGCACTAGGCTTTGTGTGCATGATGGGTGCAGTAATGGAGCAAGGCGGCGACCTAACAGTGAAAACATCAATGCTATGGCTAGTCGGTGCTTTCTTCTTCCATACCCTTGGTGAGCTTTGTCTATCTCCTATTGGCCTGTCGTTGGTCACTAAGTTAGCTCCGCTTCGTCTAGCATCGTTAATGATGGGTGCATGGTTTGGTTTCAATGCTGTCGCAAACTACGTAGCTGGCCTTGTGGGTTCTCACGTTGGTGAGCTTGGCGCAATGTCTATCTTCGGTGGTATCGCAATTACAGCGACAATAAGTGGCGTCTTACTGCTTCTTTGTGCTGGCAAGCTTGTATCATGGATGCATGGTGTAGAAACCAACATGACTCTTGAAGCAGAACCAAAAGCAGAAACTTCGGTCGCTTAATAGCTAGATCGATTTCAAGAAAAAACATCAAGATCAAAAAGGGCTGCTCAATGAGCAGCCCTTTTGTTATTTATTCAATTGGCATATCAGTTAGCGATGAAGCGCCACTAGCTCAGCCATCATATCGATGTGTGAGTCTCTGTCGTTAAGACACATAATGTAGCTAAAGTCTGAGCCACCAGCATCAATGAACGTCTCTTTACACTGGTCAGAAATCTCTTCTAACGTTTCCAAACAGTCAACCGAGAACGCAGGAGCCATGATATCAATCTTCTTGATGCCCTTACTCGGCAGTGATTCAAGTGTCTCGTCAGTGTAAGGCTTCAACCACTCTTCTCGACCAAATCGAGATTGGTATGTCATGGTGATGTCTTCCGAGGATAAACCTAACTCAGCAGCAAGTAATTTTGTCGTCGCTTCACAATGCTGAGGGTAGATATCGCCTTCATCGGCTAACCTTTTCGGAATACCGTGGAATGAACACACCAAGTGATCGCCTCTGCCATTTTCTTCCCAATGGCTACGAACACTTTCAGCCAGTGCTTTCGCATAGCTAGGGTGAGAGTAATAATCTCGAATAAAGCGATAGCTCGGGATGACAGGCATTTGTTTGAAGGCTTTAGTTAAACCATCAGAAACGGCCGCTGTGGTTGTACCTGAGTACTGAGGATATAAAGGCAGGACGATAATATCTTCAACACCCTGCTCCATCAGTTGCTCAACCCCCGTCTTAAGGCTTGGGTTGCCATAGGTCATACCCAGCGCTACGGGCATCCCTAATTTTTTCTGGAGCTTGTCGGCTTGTCTTTGAGAATATACAAGCAGTGGTGAGCCTTCATCCATCCAAACAGACTGATACAGTTTAGCCACTTTCGGTGCTCTAATCGGTAAGATCACCCCATGTAAAATAGGACACCAAAGCCAACGCGTTAGATTTACGACTCGCTTATCGTGTAAGAATTCACTCAAAAATCGACGAACGCCAGCCGGGGTCGCCGAATCTGGTGTTCCTAAGTTCACCAGTAAAACGCCCTGCTTTTTATTATTTTCCATAGATACCTGAGACCAATGTGTGATTTTCTGGAACGTAATATACTAATCGGCATAAGTTTAAGATCATTGTTGTGCCACTAAATTTAAGAATAATCGTTCTTAACCTGGGTTATCACAATATCACCTTGAGCGTTAGCCTCGCGAATCTAAGCCGTACCGCGGAAACAGTGCACAATCGATTTATCTAGATTGGTATATTACTAAAAATTGAAACAAAAAAAGCGACCTTAACGGTCGCTTCCAATATATCAAATTCTAAAACTGGCTGTTAGCCAATTATGCTAGTGCTTTCTCAAGTTCTGCACTAACTTCAGCAACTTGCTTAGTACCATCAAATTTAAGGTACTTAGTGTTACCTGCTTCTGCTTCCTTACCGTAGTAAGAAATAAGCGGAGCCGTTTGATCGTGGTATACGCCTAGACGTGCACGAACTGTTTCTTCTTTGTCGTCATCACGTACAACAAGCTCTTCGCCAGTGATGTCATCTTTACCTTCTTCTTTAGGTGGGTTGTACACACTGTGGTATGTACGACCAGAAGGAAGGTGAGCACGACGACCAGCCATACGCTCAACAATCACATCGTCAGCTACGTCGAATTCAACAACGTAATCAACAGCTATGCCCATTTCTTTTAGGCCATCCGCTTGTGGGATTGTGCGTGGGAAACCGTCTAGTAGGAAACCTTTCTCACAGTCATCTTGAGCGATACGCTCTTTGATTAGACCAAGGATAATTTCATCAGAAACTAGCTGACCAGCGTCGATTACTGATTTTGCTTGCTTACCAAGCTCAGTACCCGCTTTGATAGCAGCACGTAGCATGTCACCAGTTGAAATTTGAGGGATACCAAATTTGTTCATGATGAAGTTAGCTTGAGTACCTTTACCCGCGCCAGGAGCACCTAGAAGAATGATGCGCATGTTTAATCCTCTTATAAAAATTATGATTTATACCGAAGCTCACTATCCCGCCTTTCTGGTTTAATTGAGGTCAAACAAGAGAGGTTAGGTAACAACTGAGGCTAAGCACAACTGTAAACAGAAGCAAAACGGTAAGTTTCGGTATAACGTTTAAAAATCATACAACTGGAGACGATAGGTTCATAGTACCAGCTGATTAGGTCGAGCATTCTATCACATTAATATTCAATTTGGCTGAAATTAAGACTAAAGAATGTATCGACAGCGTTTGCTTTCGTCTTGTTAGCGACTTTAGCTACATTTCGATGAATTTAAGCGACGTTCATAAAAAAAGCCCGCATTCGCGAGCTTTTATTTATAATTATAGGCTTAGCCCAAAGTCGAAAGACTAACGTTTTGTTAGTAGCTCGTTGATTGCACCTAAGAATTGTGACGGATCTTCCATTGAGCCTTTTTCAGCCAGCATAGCTTGGCCAAGTAGTAACTCAACCCAACGGCCGAATGCTTGTTCGTCCGCTTCGTCAGCCATCTGTTTCACCAGTGCGTGCTCAGGGTTAATCTCAAAGATGTACTTAACTTCTGGTGCCGCTTGACCCGCAGCTTCAAGAAGCTTAGCCATTTGCGTGCCCATTTCGAAGTCGTCAGTGACTACAACTGCTGGCGTTGTCGCTAGCTTGAAAGTGGTACGAACTTCTTTAACACGATCACCTAGGTAAGATTGAGTGCGCTCAACAACAGATTTGAACTCTTCTTCTGCCTCTTTTTGCTTCTCTTTCTCTTCTTCACCTTCGAACTTGCTTAAGTCTAAGCCCGCTTTGGTGATCGATTGGAACTGCTTACCATCAAAATCAGTCAGGTAGTTCATTACGTACTCATCAATACGATCGTACATTAGAACCACTTCGATACCTTTTGCTTTGAACTGCTCCAAATGCGGGCTGTTCTTAGCGGCAGCGTAGTTATCTGCTGTTAGGTAATAGATCTTGTCTTGACCTTCCTTCATGCGTTCAACGTAAGAAGCGAGGCTGATGGTTTGCTCAACAGAATCTACTTCCGTTGACGAGAAGCGAAGTAAACCAGCGATTTTTTCTTTGTTCGCCATGTCTTCCGCTGGGCCTTCTTTCAGTACAAGGCCAAACTCTTTCCAAAACTCTAGGTACTTATCATTGTCATTCTTCGCCATGCGCTCAAGCATTGTCAGGACACGCTTGGTACATGCGCCACGAAGAGACTGAGTTACCTTATTATCTTGCAGGATTTCACGAGACACGTTCAGTGGTAGATCGTTTGAGTCAATCAAGCCTCGAACGAAACGCATGTAAGATGGCATGAACTGCTCTGCATCATCCATGATGAATACTCGCTGTACATAAAGCTTAAGGCCGCTCTTATGGTCACGATTCATCATATCCCAAGGTGCTTTAGCTGGGATGTAAAGTAGGCTTGTGTAGTCGTTCTTACCTTCAACTTTGTTATGGCTCCACGTTAGTGGATCAGCAAAGTCGTGAGATACGTGCTTGTAAAACTCTTGATACTCTTCTTTCTCGATATCAGACTTGTTACGAGTCCAAAGCGCTTGAGCCTTGTTAATCTGTTCCCAATGTTTCTCTTCGGTGTCTTTACCTTCGTCATCTTTAACCGCAGTTAAGATAGAAACAGGGATACCGATGTGATCAGAGTATTTACCAATGACTTCACGCAGACGCCATTCATTTAGGAATTCTTTACCGTCTTCGCGCATATGAAGAATGATATCAGTACCACGAGACTCTTTAGTGATGTCTTCGATGGTGTAATCACCTTCCCCTGCAGAGTGCCACTGAACAGCTTCATTACTCGCTAGACCTGCTGCACGTGTGCGAACCGTTACCGCGTCTGCAACGATGAATGCAGAATAGAAACCAACACCAAATTGACCAATCAATTGAGAGTCTTTGCTTTGGTCTTCAGACAGCTTTGAGAAAAAGTCTGCAGTACCCGATTTAGCAATCGTACCTAAATGCTCAATAACGTTGTCGCGGCTCATGCCGATGCCGTTATCAGAAATCGTTAAAGTATTGGTTTCAGCGCTAAAAGATAATTTTACGCCTAGGTCTGCATCACCTTGGTAAAAGTCACCGTTTGACAAGGCTTGGAAACGAAGCTTATCAGCCGCGTCAGATGCGTTAGAGATCAGCTCACGTAGGAAGATTTCTTTATTTGAATACAGTGAGTGAATCATTAGGTGAAGTAGTTGTTTTACTTCAGATTGAAAGCCACGAGTCTCTTTATTTTGCGTTGCTGTTTCGCTCATTTTTACTCCAAAACATCTATACTTTATGTTGAATACCATAGGGGCGTAACACTTGATGCCACTCTTATGTTCATTAACATGAGGATGACAAATGTAAATTCAAGGTCAAAAATCATAAAAACACTGTTTTTTTGATCTGTTTTTATTATCCTTGAGCCTGATAAATATAAAAGAACATAAAAGAAGCCATGATTTGGTGAAGAATTAACGGAACTTCACCTGAGATTTGTCTATTTCGCACTCAAAATCATCCAAAATAGAAGAATTCAATGAGCAATATCGGCACAAAGTTTATTCTCGCACAGCGGTTCGTATTCGATCCAAATAGCAATTCACTTGTTGACCAAATGAGCGACGGCGAAGTTGTGCGCCTTGGCAGCAATGAAAGCCGCATTCTCCTGATGCTGTCAGAAAGACCCAATGAAGTTATCACTCGTAATGAATTGCACGAGTATGTTTGGCGAGATCAAGGCTTTGAGGTTGATGACTCAAGCTTAACGCAAGCAGTTTCGACCCTGAGAAAGATGCTCAAGGACTCAACCAAATCTCCAGAATTCGTAAAAACGGTACCTAAACGCGGTTACCAATTTATTGCAACCGTTGAACGCTCTGCACCACTTTCATCAAATGATCAGCCAGCAGCGGCTGAAATTGCAGAAAATGACGTAGAACCTATCTTAACGTTTGCAACGCCTACAATGACCGAAGAAGCAATGACTGAAGCTGTCGAGCCCGAGTCAATTACAAAGTTTCAAGAAACCAAAGTTGAAGTGGAACCAGCAACAACACCAACTGCTACCCCGGTTAAAAGCACCAATAAGTGGTTAGCGTTTTCGTTATTGCTTGCGGCTTTCATCATGCCAATTCTGGTTTTAACGTTTACTAACCCCGCAGAATCCGAGTTCAGAACATTAACTGAAGTGGATGGTGTAAAGATCCAAACCCCAATCAATCATCCTGATCTCAGTAGTTGGCTACCTGCGATAGAGAAGTGTGTATTGCGCTACAACACTAATCACACTGGCATGTTGAAGCCAACAGAGGTGATTGCAACAGGTGGACAAACCAACAACCTTGCCCTCAACTACATTCACCCGCAAGATTACTCTAGCGAAAACGTAACCCTAAGAATTTACGCAAACCAGTCGGATGTAAACGACATTTGTAACGGTGGTCAGTAACATGAAATTAAAAGTATCGATTATTTTACTGGTTCTATCTGCGTTCTTAAGTGGTTGGTTATATTGGGGCAGCGATGCAAAAGTAGAGCGCTTGCTCACTCAGCATGAGTGGCAATCGAAAATGGTGACTCTGATTAGCGACAACAAGCAAGCTGATGCAATCGGCCCGCTTCGTAAAGTTGAATTGTCATCGAATGCGAAATACCTACCAAATGGTACGTACCTGAGAATGTCAGTGGTTAGGCTGTACAGCACTCAAACTGCACCTGCGAATGTGATCAACATATCAGAAACAGGTCAGTGGGATATTAACGATAACTATTTACTGATTTCGCCAACGGAGTTTAAAGATGTAACTTCGGCTGAGCGCCAAGACTTTTCGGAAGAACAACTAGAGCTGATCACTCAAGTGATTAAGATGGATGCAGAGCAAAGCCGACGCATTGATATTATTAATCAGAAAGCACTGCTGCTCACTAGCTTAAATCACGGTTCTACCGTTTTGTTCTCAAACTAAAACTGGTTCCAACTAAAACTCTGCAGTTATTTTTGTATAAAAATAGCTGAATACCATTAAACGGTAAACCAATAGATAAGGGGCATGATGCCCCTTTTTTTGTTAGCCGTTGGTATCAAATTACGGATGTAGCATTTTAAGGATTAACTATGAATACGGATCAACCAAATCTGACGCCAGCTAAAGAGACAGCAACAAAAGCGACAATCGCAATACACTATTGCCGTCAGTGTAATTGGATGCTTCGTTCTAGTTGGTTATGCCAAGAGCTGCTGCATACCTTTAGCGAAGAAATTGAACAAGTGAGCTTGCATCCAGACACCGGAGGCAGGTTCGAAATCTTTTGTAATGGTGTGCAGATTTGGGAAAGAAAAGCGGATGAAGGTTTTCCAGAAGCGAAAGTTCTGAAGCAAAGAGTGCGAAACATCATTGCTCCAGACAGGGACCTAGGCCACGTAGACTCAAAGTAAGCCTTTTCTAACGCCGCCGATTGAGTTTATTTAAAGCTCGCCACTCACAATTACGTCACCTTCAAGGCTAATGACTTTAAAGGTATTATTTTCATAGATGCCATGGCTCGCTGCGTGACCATCTCGTGGGAATGTCACCGAACTAGGGTTAAAGATAAAGATATCATCTTGGTATTCGGCAACTGGAATATGGGTATGCCCATGGGCAATAATATCACCCGCTTTTAGTGCTGGTCGTTTAGTGGTGTTATACAAATGACCATGGGTTAGAAAGATACGCTGACCTGATTCCAATAACACCCATGAGTAATCCATCATCATTGGAAAAGACAACAGCATTTGATCCACTTCACTGTCGCAGTTACCACGAACGGCGATGATCTCTTGAGAAAACGCATTCAACTTCTCTGCAACCGCCGGTGGATTGTATCCTTCTGGAATCGGATTTCTTGGCCCATGATTCAGAATGTCACCCAATAGCACTAAATATTGCGCACCAGACGCTTGGTAGAGTTCTAATACCTTTTCTGTTGCGGGCAGCGAACCGTGTAGGTCTGAAGCAAAAAATAATTTCACACGTACTTCTCCATAAAATTTATGAGCCTATTGTACGTATCTAAATGCTACACGTCATCTCTCGCCATTCCGTTGATCACGATATTATTGTAACTAACCATACCGACTATCTTGTTATCACGAACTACTGGCGCGCGACTGATACCAAAGCGTTCAAACAGGCGAGCGCAATACTTTACGTTCATCTCAGCAGACACGCTTAGCGCTGGCTTGGTCATGATTTCATAAACATTGGTTCGCTTCGGAGATCGATTTTTAGCCAACACTTTCTTTGCTATATCATTCATCAACACGATACCGTACTCGTCATCCTCGTGGCGTTTATCGACAATGATTGCCTTCACTTTGTGCTTTTTAGCCATCTCTATCGCTTCTAACACCGTAGTTAGCCCATCGATAATCACATACGTATTGGCCATGACATCGCCTACTCGGATCTTTTCACTGGTACTCATAGCTCATCCTCCACAACCTTTGTTAACGTCTCAACTTGATGCGCAACGCCGACTGCATCTTCCACATCTATCTGTACTGCAATACCCTGCCCCGATTCTTGGTCAAACTCCCCCACTTCACTAATTCTTTCAAGAATATGCCTTGCTAGATGCTCCTCAACGACAAACAGCAGCACATCTTTTTGCACCTCTAATGTTAATCCGAAGAAGGTGCGCTTTTGGTTTAAGCCCTGCCCTCTGGCATTATTAATCACGGTTGCTCCGGTTGCGCCCGCATCACGCGCGGCATCGAGCACAATGTCGGTTTTGCTCTCTTCTACAAACGCTAGGATAAGTTTAAAGCGCATCTTTGCTCTCCTTAGAGGTGTGTAAACGGTTTAACCATTGGGTTATTTGGGCATAGCTCATCACCGAAATGATGGGGAACAAACTCGCAAAGGCGATTAAGCCGAAACCGTCTATTACTGGATTTCGTCCCGGTACAGTTGAAGCAAGCCCTAATCCAAGAGCCGTCACTAAAGGCACAGTCACGGTAGATGTCGTAACCCCGCCTGAATCGTAGGCCAATGGAATGATCAATTTGGGGGCGTAAAAGGTTTGAATCACCACAATGACATAGCCACAAATAATGTAGTAATGGATAGGATCGCCCGCAACAATACGGTAGCTACCCAATGAGATACCGATGGCAACGCCTAATGCCACGGCGATTCTCAGTCCGTTAACACTGATACTGCCACCGGATACTTGGTTTGCCTTAATCGCTACAGCAATCAAAGAAGGCTCGGCTATCGTGGTACTAAAACCAATACAAAACGCAAACAGGTAAACCCAGTAATAATCAAACCAAGCCAATGAAAGACCAGAGCTGATCTTAAACTCAGTCAAAAAGCTTGGTTCGGTGAGTTGCATTGCCATCGTCTCCCCTAGAGGGAATAATGCGAGCTCCAACCCCATCAAAAAGAGTGATAAGCCAAGAATGACGTAAAAGAAACCGATTAGCACTTTGGCAAGGTTATTGACAGGCTTACGCAGTACCGCTAACTGAAAACCAAAGATGATCACCGCAATCGGAATCACATCCATTACAGTGCCTAGAAAGGTGTCGATAAATTGCTGCACACTGATCATGTCACCACCATCCCGTACACCATGACAAACATCATCGGCAGAAGTGAAGCAAACGCGATCAATCCAAAGCCATCAATCATAGGATTTCGTCCTTTAATCGCCGAGGCTAAACCCACCCCTAATGCGGTCACTAACGGAACGGTGATCGTCGATGTTGTGACACCGCCAGAGTCGTACGCAATCCCAATAATGTTTTCCGGGGCAAATGCAGTGAGCACCACCACACCAATATAACCACCGATGATCATGTACTGAATTGGCCAACCTTTTAAGATCCGAAGAACTCCTAATAGAATGGCAATACCGACCGATAACGCCACGGTGAAGCGCAGGCCATCGGCATATTGTTCCCTTTCATCTAAAGAGTTGGGAATAACACCACCTTCAGCTGCAACTTCTGCTGCTTCAGCAGCCACTGCGGTTAACGCGGGTTCGGCAATGGTGGTACCAAAGCCTAAACAGAAAGCGAAGGTCAATAACCAAAACACACTTCCCTTGCGGGCAAATGCTTGCGCCATCGATTCGCCAATCGGGAACAACCCCATTTCAAGGCCAAAGATAAAGAAAGTCAGCCCAAAGACCACCAACACTAAGCCAGTTAGAATAGACAAAAGATGAGGGAGTGGTTCTTGCAGGACGACAAGTTGGAAGAAAGCAATCACCGCCACGATCGGCAAGAGATCCCTTAGACTACCTAACATGGCTCGAAACAAAGCAAGCACTGCCGTCATCGCAACTCCTAATCATTGAAATTGTGTCTGGTTATTAATTACTAATAATCATGGCAAATCCTTATCATTCCTTATGTGACAAATATTACGCAGTTGGTAACATATCGGAGTAAAGTGCATAAATGTGATAGCGGTATATACCCAAGTAACCTCAAGATGCGTTGCTCAGCGAGAGTTGCCTAGTTTGCAAACGAGCTAGGTGGATTTAATTTCACTCCTGAGTAAATTGCATAAGGCGTAAATTAGGTATCACACGATTGAAACCAACTGATCGTTATAGTGATTTTTTCGTATTGATTGGCGTTCAAAAACAAGCCATGTCTATAATTATGTTTAATAGGGAGATTGGTATGAAGATATTGTTAACGGGTGGTACGGGATTTATTGGTTCTGAATTGGTCAAAAGTTGGAATACTGACGACGTGACATTGTTGACGCGGAGCCCCGAAAAAGCGAAGCAAAACCTAAATCATCTGAACCAGAATAACCTTCATTACATTCAATCTCTTGATGAACTCAGCGATCTCAATGACTTCGATGTTGTGGTCAATCTTGCTGGCGAACCGATCGCTGACAAGCGTTGGAGTGCGGAGCAAAAAGAGAGGATCTGCAATAGCCGCTGGCACATTACCGAAAAACTGGTCGAGTTAATTCATGCCAGTAGCAACCCTCCGGAGGCTTTCATTAGCGGTTCGGCTGTAGGTTACTATGGCGATCAACAGCAACACCCATTTGATGAATCACTACAAGTAGAAGACGAAAGTTTTCCTCATAAAGTTTGCGCTCATTGGGAAGAGATAGCCAAGAGAGCCCAATCCGATGAGACGCGTGTGATACTACTAAGAACGGGGATTGTGTTAGGTGAAAATGGCGGTGCGCTCAAAAAGATGCTAATGCCGTACAAACTCGGAGTAGGCGGGCCACTTGGTTCAGGCGAACAGTACATGCCTTGGATTCACATGCTAGATATGGTGAGAGCCATCAACCACTTATTGTCGATGCCTCACGCTCAAGGGGAATTTAATATGTGTGCCCCGCACCCTGTCACCAACAAACTGTTCAGCAGCACACTCGCCAAACAACTACGCCGACCTCATTTCTTGTTCACGCCTAAATGGGCAATGTCGCTTCTGATGGGTGAATCGTCTTGTCTGCTCTTTGACAGCATTCGTTCCAAACCAAAGAAGCTCACTGAAATGGGATTTATCTTTAGTTACTCAAGAATCGAACCGGCACTAAAAAACTTGTTACAACATCAAGACTAATTCTTTACTCTAAAGCGACAGAGACTCTAATAAAGGATTAAGTGTGAACAAGTCGATTCTTATCACTGGTTGCTCAACAGGCATTGGCTATACATGTGCTCATGCACTTCAAAAACGTGGCTTTCATGTCATTGCATCTTGCCGTGACCCACAAGATGTTCAACGCCTTCAAGATGAAGGCCTCACTTGTATTCAATTAGATCTTTCCAACCAAGAAAGTATCGAGAATAGCGCCAAGCTTGCCATTGCACTCGCACCTAACGGATTGTATGGGTTATTCAATAACGGCGCTTACGGTCAAGCAGGCGCGCTAGAAGACTTACCTACCCAGGGGCTCAGGGAGCAATTCGAAACCAACTTCTTTGGTTGGCATCACCTTGTTTGTCAGATCCTCCCGCACATGCGCGAACGCGGTGAAGGCCGAATAGTGCAAAACAGTTCCGTATTAGGTTTTGCCGCAATGAAATATCGTGGCGCTTACAACGCTTCAAAGTTCGCGCTAGAAGGCTGGACAGATACGTTACGTTTAGAACTGCATGGCAGCGGTATTCATATCTCGTTATTGCAGCCAGGTCCAATAGAAACCCAATTTAGAAATAATGCCCTGAAAGCCTTCAATAAATGGATCACCATTGCTGGCAGCGCTCATCAAGAAGCTTATCAACAACAAAAAGACCGACTCGAAAAAGAATCATCGAACAACGCTTTTGTTCTTCCGCCTGAAAGTTGTGTTGAGCCAGTTTATCACGCACTCACCGCAGAGAAACCAAAGCTAAGATACCGAGTTACGACCCCGACTAAAGTGTTCGCGGTATTGAAAAGGATTCTACCGAGTCGCTTGCTAGACCCTATTTTGAGAAAAGCTGCATAATTTTCTAACTTTGAATGCACAGTCGCAAACTTTAATGTAACGATGTAATTTTTCCGTAACAATAAGATGTCATGATTTATCCTATCTCATCAATTACTCCCAATTGGTGAATCTAATCTGGATATTTCATGACTTTAAACCGCCTTAATTGGGTAGGTGTGAGTGTGGCGATTACGTTGTTTATTCTGTTTTGAGTATCTCACGCAATATCTCACTGACCACCTCAATGATTACGCTATGCCTTCTATGTAGAGATAAACATCCTACCAACATCGAAGCATAGCGTTTTTTTATTTTTGTCTCTTTTTATCTGAGATACCCCAGTTAGATCTTGAAGTTACCGACTTATCCCCCCATATTTGCAACGTATCCATAAACAAACCTCAAGGAACGTAAATGCAATCTCCGCATATTGTTGAACTTAATGAGCAGAACTTTCGTCAAGTATTAGAAGGTTCGATGCAGACCCCTGTACTCATCCAATTTTGGGCACCAATGAGCCAAGAGAGCGCCCAAGTCATTCCTGAACTGCAAACATTAACTCAGCAATACAATGGCGCTTTCACCCTAGCCCTATTGAACTGCGAGCAAGAGCAAGCCATTGCTAGCCAATTTGGGGTTCAAGCACTACCGACTATTGCACTGTTTGTTAACGGTCAGCCTGTCGATGGGCTTGGTGGCCCTCAGAGCTTAGAAGCCATTGTTGAAATGCTAAACAAGCACCTTCCTAGCCAAGATGAACTTGCATTACGTCAAGCTCTAGAGCAAATGCAAGCAGGTGAGCACACACAAGCACTGGCAGCAATGCAACAACTTCCAGCTGCGCTAACAAACAAAGGCGAAGTAAAACTGGCGATTGCAGAGTGTTTGTTAGAAACGCAACAGTTTGATCTTGCTGAAACTCAACTAGCCACCATTCCTCTAGAGTACCAAGACAACTACTACAAAGGCTTAGTCGCGAAACTTGAACTTCACAAGCAAGCAGCAGACAGCCCTGAAATACAGGCATTAGAAACCGCTCTGCAGCAAGACCCGAATGATGCTAAGACTGCCTCTGAGTTAGCATTACAATATCACCAAGTGAACCGCAACGAAGAAGCGATGGAGCTGTTGTGGTCTTTCCTAGCAAAAGATCTAAATGCTTGCGATGGCGATATGAAAAAAGAGTTCATGGACATCTTAAGTGCGCTTGGGCAAGGAAACCCAGTTGCCAGTAAGTACCGTCGACAACTGTACTCTCTGCTTTACTAACAAAACCCTAAAATCGTTAGATTAAACATCGAAAACTGACAATTCAATCAATTAGTTTATCGAATGAAACAATATAAAATGGGCCATAAAATCAATATTTTATGGCCCATTTCTCGTTTATAAATTTGCTCAGAATTTAAATATGAGCCAGTATCAATAGTGAACTATCAAAAACTTAAACTTGCAAAGGATTTTGTATGGCTATTGATACATTGATTACTATTGGCGTCTTTACTGTCGTCGCACTACTGTTCATTTTCGCTGGTGTCAAAACCGTTCCACAGGGCAATAACTGGACCGTAGAACGCTTTGGCCGCTATACACAGACCCTCAAACCAGGCCTAAACCTGATCATTCCATTTATCGATAAAGTCGGACAACGCATCAGTATGATGGAACGAGTTCTCGATATCCCAGCTCAAGAAGTCATCTCCAAAGATAATGCTAATGTCATGATTGATGCAGTTTGCTTCGTACAAGTTATCGATGCACCGAAAGCGGCTTATGAAGTCAATGACCTTGAGCATGCGATCCGTAATTTAACCCTCACCAATATCCGTACTGTACTTGGCTCTATGGAGCTGGATGAAATGCTTAGCCAGCGTGACATGATCAATACCAAGCTGCTAAATATCGTGGATGAAGCAACCAACCCATGGGGCGTAAAAGTTACTCGTATCGAAATCAAAGATGTACAGCCACCAGCTGATTTAACCGCCGCAATGAATGCCCAGATGAAAGCTGAGCGAAACAAACGTGCCGACATTTTATCGGCTGAAGGTGTAAGACAAGCTGAGATCCTAAAAGCGGAAGGTCATAAGCAATCAGAAATCTTAAAAGCGGAAGGTCAAAAGCAAGCAGCCATCCTGCAAGCAGAAGCTCGTGAGCGTGCAGCAGAAGCAGAAGCTAAAGCGACAGAAATGGTGTCGACGGCCATCGCTCAAGGTGACATGCAAGCGGTCAATTACTTTATTGCACAAGGTTACACCGACGCACTGAAGTCTATTGGCCAAGCTGAAAACGGCAAGATCATTATGTTACCGTTAGAGGCGACAGGGCTAATGGGCTCAGTCGCAGGCATCGCCGAGATGTTTGCACAAAGCAATGACAAAGGCAGTAAGGACTAACTTATGGTCGAATTACTAGAACAAGTAAACCACTGGCATTGGTTGGCGTTTGGTCTAGCACTATTGGCTCTTGAGCTTATCGGAACGGCTGGTTACTTTCTTTGGATTGGTATATCAGCCATGCTCGTCGGGGCTCTTTTGGGTGCATTACCGCTGGGTTGGCAGATGCAATGGCTATCATTCGCTAGCTTCTCGCTCATCACCACTTGGTTGTGGTGGAGAAGACAACTCTCTAATGACAAGCAGTCAGACGCAGGGCGAGAGCTAAATCAAAGAGAAAAACAACTTGTAGGGCAAACTGTTTTTCTTACCGAAGAGGTAAAAAGAGGTAACTGCCGAATTAAGGTAGGAGACTCTTCTTGGTCAGCAAGAGCTAGCCAAGATATTCCATCAGGCACAGAAATTAAGATTGTGGCATTAGACGGAATAATTCTAATAATCCAGCCTTTATAGCTAATTGGCATATTAGGCCTACATTATCGATAAATGTAGGCTTTAATAACTTTAGAGAGCAAAGAACATTCGAATTATCATTGTGATAGATTGAATTGAAAAAAAAATAAGTTCTTATTTCGTAAAGCTAAAAAGTTTGATTGAGCTAAAAAGATATAAGAAAGACAGTTTTCTTATCCAAAATATATATGAATAGTTAACCTTACTCTCCCTTAATTATAATTATTAAAAATGTTAAGTCCGTCCAATTTTTGAAATTTTCTTTTCCTTGTCCATACTTTCAATTATCTCAACTAGAGATAAACCTAATGGAGTTTGTATGAGACATCTTTTAATAATTCTAACGGCTATTTTCAGCTTAACATTCGGAAGCGCTCTGGCGAGCAGTCAGTCTCCAGGTAACGGAAACATGGGGCCTATTGTTAAGTGTTCAGATGGAAACGCGGTCACTCATGTGCCACTCTTAATCTGCAAACACTATGGCGGAAAGGTACTTTGATAGGTAACTAATGTCAGGCAAGTAATATTCTTTGTTGCCTGACACACTATTTGATTGCTTGGCGAGCTTTAAAAAAATATGTTATTTTCGGCCTAACAAATTGTTCAAAATTGGGCATTCGTTTGAAGCATCTCCCGGGCAATCATGCACCCAAGACTGTAACTGAGCCTTCATTTTATTTAACTCAGCAAGTTTCAATTCAATTTCATCTAACTTCTGAGTGGCCTTCTTCTTTACTTCGTAGCTTTGCCTGTTCGGATTCATTGCCAACTCGACAAGCGACTTACACTCATCGAGAGTGAATCCAACCATTTTAGCTCTCAGTACGAACTCTAACTGTTCGATATGAATATCGCCGTATTGCCTGTAACCATTTTCGGATCGGTGTGGTGGACTCATCATGCCTTTACTTTCGTAAAAGCGAATGGATTTCGCTGTTGTACCAACACGTTTAGCTACTTCACCAATATTCACTCTATTACCTATAATTCAAACGTTACCTAAAACAAAGAGCCGGTCTAAAACGAAAAACCGCAGTACTGCTGTTATACAATACTGCGGTTGAAAAACATAGCTAGAGACTTACGTTAGAGGCTTACTCTTGCTCTAACAGCCAAATCATAGTTTGAGATTTTTCTTCACTGTCTAGCTTATTGAACCAATATGAAACCATCTCGATTTCTTTTGAGCCTTCAATTGATGCTGGAGAAGCGTTCTTACGATTTTTGAATGCCCAATCTGTCACTGCAGACTGCTCTTCTTTTGTTGCTTGTCCATACCAGTAGTTAACCATCTCTTGAGCTTGAGAAGCTTTTGGTTCTTCAGCAACAACCGCTGCTACAGCTACCGATACTGGGGCAACCGCGATCGCAGTATGATTATTTGCGCCGTTGTAGATCGTGTCGATATACGCTTTCGGCACAATGAAAGTTGTACTCATTACTGAGTTTTGTCCATCAAGTGTAAACTCTAAGTTCTTTTCTCTTGCCTGCTGAATATCAGCTTCGCTTAATGGAAATTTAATATATTGAGTCTTAGTACAATGCTCGCTGCAACTCTCTCTTGGTACTTGTCTATCTTCTAGCTCAAGCGTCTTACCTAGGAAGCTAACTGTTTCATATTCTTTATAGCTCTGGAAGTAGCTAACATCCATGATGATTGAAGATTCTGGAGCCGAGTTCTGTGTTACTTCTTTGTTGTACGTAAAGTAGAGTGACGATTTCAGGATGTCTGCTCCTACATTCGCTTTACTTTCCGCAACGTAAGATTGTCCAGTAACCTGAATATAACCGCCTTTAGGCTGCACATCCGCCACTGAATCTGCAAAATTACTTTTTGAATCGAGTGAACTACAAGCTCCCAAAAATAATGATAATACAACTACACTAACTTTATTCATTATGACTAATTCCTTATGTTCACTATGGAAAAACGCTGGCAAAATAATTTACCAGCGTTTTGATTTTATTTAACTATTTTTAAGCTGACAACTTTAGCTTAGAAACCGTACTCAAGACCAACGCGAGTTACGATATCTGTATCAGCATCACCAACAGTACGACCCGCTACACGTAGGTAAGGTACAAAACCGTTGTGAACAGCCATTAGCTGACCAGAGATAGTGTTGCTGTCAGAGTTTGCATCTTTAGAGCCATCTGTCTCAGATTCAAGGTTCGCTGCGTAACCTAGTTTGAAACCGATTGGACCATTCCAGTATTGACCAATGATTGAGTAAGAATCTTGAGTAACTTTACGATATTGACTATCTAACTCTTCGCCTTTATATGCTGCAGCGATACCGAAGCCAGCAGGTAAGCTAGCTTCAAAACCAACGATGTATGCGAAAGTATCGTCATCATAACCAGGTTCTACTGGAGCTTGTACTGGTTGACCATTTTCATCAAGAGACCAATCGCCGCCTTTTGTATCAACTACACGAGTACCAGATTCAACCGCACCCATGAATGTGATTTTTTCGAAACTGTACTTCGCACTTGCACCAAAGAACTGTGCATCACGAGTTATATTGTCATCACCACCACCATTATTTCCATCATCACGACCAACAGAAGCTGCAAAAGAGAAACCACCAAATTTAGCTGAATCGTAACGTACTTGGTTAGATTGACGATCGTAGTGACCATTGATGCCGCCCCAATCGAATACAGAACCTAGACCAGGGTTAGAGAATGGCCAATCGACGATTTCGTATAGTGGCGTAAGAACACGACCCACACGTAGGTTACCCCAAGAGCCAGAAGCGCCAACGAACGTATCACGGAAACCAAGCACACCACCTGAAACGCCACCGTGAGACCAGTCTGTGCTATCTACGTAACCAGATTCAATCTGCATTGTGATTAATACGTCATCAAACATCTCTTTATGAGCACGGAATCCGATACGAGATTCATTCTCAACTGAATAACCTTTGCCAGTATCGTTGTTGTCTGTTGTGTTGTAGTTAACTAAAGAGATTGCTGCAACACCGTATACGTCAACGTTGAAGTCAGAGTTGATACCAACTTCTTTTGCCATTACGCCTGTCGATAAAAGTGCAACGGATGCACCTAGTAGAGTACGTTTGAAAAATTTGTTTTCCATGGAATAAAACTCCTAAAAATGGATATAGCTGTTTGAATATTCCCCGCCTAAAGTTGGCCGCCGTAGAGAGAAATACCTTTTCTTGTTTGAGAACCCTAAACTCTGAATTCTCTATTTCCTTTCTGGTTATGCACATCGTGTGCATCCATGGCATTAAGACTAACTTCGCCCTCAAAAAGATCAATGAGAACTTAATTTTCATCTAAAAAAATATGAGTTGGTGCAAATTTAGTAGGTACTTAGTGATCCAGATCGATAAATTGTAAAGCTCACAACCATAAACAACAAAAACAATAAATATCAATAACTTAAATAAACTTAACCCTTATAAACATAGAAGTGACTCGCATTTTCAATACAACCTCCATGGTATTTCATTAATGTTGAGCAGCGTCACTGTCCTGATTTTAGAGTTCGTATAGGAACAAAATTCTCAACAATTAAAAAGGCATCTAATTTGTAGCAGATACAAAAAAAGCACTCCCTTTAAAGGAGTGCTTTTGAGCTTTTTTTACCTTGGTTTACTTACGAAATAAGTGCAATTAGATCTTCTTCTGTTCTTATTTCGATACCTAAATCTTGTGCTTTAGTCAGTTTAGAACCCGCAGCTTCACCAGCGAATAAGATATCCGTTTTCTTAGACACGCTACCAGTCACTTTTGCGCCTAAAGCCTGCAAAGCGGCTTTCGCTTCACTGCGTCCTAATTTAGACAGTGAGCCCGTCAACACGACCACTTTGCCTTCTAACGGTAGCTCTTGGTCATCTGCAACAGCTTCGATTGTAGGCCAGTTAACACCAAGCTCTAGCAACTGTTCGACTACGGCTCTGTTTTTCTCCTGCGAGAAGAAGCTTGTGAGGTGACTTGCTACGATGTCGCCAATATCTGACACTTCAACCAACTGCTCATGAGTGGCAGCTTGAACCAACTCCAACGTCTTAAAGTGCTGAGCTAAGTTCATAGCCGTCGCTTCACCCACTTCGCGAATCCCTAAAGAATAAAGAAAACGGGCTAATGTAGTGTCTTTGGCTTTATTCAGCGCACTCACTACATTCTGTGCCGATTTAGGCCCCATACGGTCAAGAACCGTAATCACGCCAGCGCTTAACTTAAAGAGATCGGCTGGAGTTTCTACCATTTCACGGTCTACAAGCTGCTCTATCACTTTTACGCCAAGACCATCAACATCCAGAGCCTTTCTAGACACAAAGTGCTTAAGCGCTTCTTTACGCTGTGCCTGACAGACTAAGCCACCAGTACAACGCGCTACAGCCTCTCCCTCAACGCGCTCTACTGCAGAGTTACATACAGGGCAAGCATCAGGGAATACAATATCTTTTACCGACTCAGGACGACGATCGAGTACCACAGCCACAATTTGAGGGATAACGTCACCAGCACGACGGATAATCACGCTATCGCCTACCTTCACACCTAAGCGAGCAATCTCATCAGCGTTGTGCAACGTGGCATTGCTTACCGTCACACCACCAACAAAGATAGGTTCTAGTTTAGCCACCGGCGTAATTGCACCTGTACGACCCACCTGAAACTCAACATCGTTAAGTAAC
Organism: Vibrio sp. G-C-1; assembly: GCF_021728015.1. Taxonomy (NCBI): domain Bacteria; kingdom Pseudomonadati; phylum Pseudomonadota; class Gammaproteobacteria; order Vibrionales; family Vibrionaceae; genus Vibrio; species Vibrio sp. G-C-1. Next base: position 191,152 of record NZ_JAKKCR010000009.1, read on the forward strand.
GTAATCTCTTCTTGAGCAGGAAACTTGTATGCAATAGCCCAACGAGGCGCTCGCGCAACAAAGCCTAGAGTCACTTGTGCGGCAATGTCATCAACCTTAATCACCACACCGTCAATCTCATAAGCCAGTGCATCACGACGATTCATAATATCTTGATAGTACGCTTTTACGTCCTCAAGCGAGCTTAGCTGCTTAGTTTCAGGACACATTGGCAAACCCCAGCCTTTCAGCTGCAAGAAGCGTTGATAGTGGCTATTTGAAAGCTCAGCCCCTTGCACAACACCGACACTGTAAGCGTAAAAAGCTAATGGACGTTTCGCTGTAATGCGAGAATCAAGCTGACGTAAACTACCTGCAGCGGCATTGCGTGGGTTAACAAAAACTTTGTCGCCCTTCTTCAATGCCATCTCATTCAGCTTATCGAAGCCTGCTTTGGGCATAAACACTTCACCACGAACCTCAATCCGTTGTGGCCAACCTTCGCCTTGCAACTTAAGTGGAATAGAGCTGATCGTTCGTACGTTTTCTGTGATGTTTTCGCCAGTAGCGCCATCACCACGCGTTGCTGCCTGAACTAAGGTGCCATTTACATAGAGTAGGCTTACCGCTAAGCCATCAAGCTTAGGCTCACAACAGAAAGTCTTAAGATTGGCCATTGGCGCTCTATCAGACATTCGCTTATTGAACGCATCTAAATCTTCATCAGAGAATGCATTATCCAGAGAAAGCATCGGGATCTCATGAGTCACTTGAGTGAAACCATCGAGAGGCTGACCACCGACACGTTGGCTCGGAGAATCTACCGTCACTAGCTCCGGGTTCTCTTCTTCGATCTTTAGCAACTGTTGCATTAATCGATCGTACTCGACATCAGGGATCTCAGGGCTATCTTCTACGTAATAACGAACGGCATGATAGTGCAGAGTTTCTCTTAACTGCTCTAAGGTAACTTGAATCGATTCTTTCATATCATTCTCTGTCGTGATTGAAATATCAAAAAGGGCTCCCTTAGGAGCCCTTTTCTATAAATATAGATTATTTACAAGGCTAAACAATACGGCTAGGCATTCGTAGCCGTCATAAAGTCTCTGATTTGCTTGCGGCAGTCTGACAAACGATTGGGCGTCATTAAGTTACGTGACTCGTCCAAAACGTTTCCGCCCATATCATCAGCAATTTTCTGAGCTGCACTCAGCATTACATTGAAGTTCTGATCAGCTTGACCGTAACAAGGCAGCGTCATGAAGAACGAAATACCTTTCGTTGTAAAGTCGGCGGGATCATCATGTTCTAGAGTTCCGGGCTGCATCATGTTCGCAACACTAAAAATAACTTTTGGCTCATCGCTAGATTGTGCAAAGCAATGGTAGATAGACATCTCACCATAAGTTAGGCCGTTATTCTCCATACTACGGAAAAGTTCAGTCCCTACAAACGGGATCTCTCCAGCACAGTGAACATTAAGAACAATCACTTCTAAGCCAAGTTCTTCATCTGGCTTAGCTTCTTCAACAGGCGCGGCGCTTTGTGGAGCAACGACCTCTTTCGAAACAAGCGGTTCACTTGGCGTCAATGATTCACTAGGAACGAGTGGCTCGGTAACCGAATCAGAAGCTTCTTCAAACGAACCGTACTGCTCTTGAAAACCAGCATGACTTTCTTTTTGCTCGTCAGTCAATTCAAAGCTTGGAACCTCTGGTTCAGTGGCCTCTTGTATGTCTTCAGGTTCACTCTCGATCTGAACTGGTTCTTCTTTAACACTGAAAGAAGGAAGATCATTCAATTCGATGTCGTCTTCGATAACTTCTTTCGTTTGTGGCGCAGTAAGTGGATCTGAGTCAATCAGCGGATCAGTCTCAGATGGTGAGACTGCAAAATCCGGCTCTTTACGCTCTTTTCGGATTATCTCAAAATCATCTTCTGGGGCGAATGAACGGTTTGGGATCGTTTCTGCTTCATCTAAGCTGTCGTTATCAAGCTTACCAAGCGGCTTATCTCCAAACTTTGCTTTCCCTTCTTTTTTACTCGTCCATAGACCATGGAACAATAATGCGGCGATAGCTAATGCGCCAACAATAATGAGTACAAATCGCAATTCCTGCATTTTTCGCTCTCAGCTTTCTTAGTCGACTAGCTATAAACACGCTGTCACTAAGTTGGGTTAATTTGGCTAATCTCACTACTCTATCAAAAGTAGCCACTGTTTTAGAACAACTTAATACAATTAGTTCCTTACATGGTGTGATTTTCACCACGCTTTTTTTCTTAATTTCGGTCTAGTACACTAGGGATGTTTGCTATTTAACCAAATTCACATGTGACCTAATTTAAATATGACTATTGAATCTGTTCCCCGCTCAGGCTTTGGCTATTTTATTTTCGGAATAAAAATCGCTTTGTCGCCGAGCATTCGTAAGTTTGTACTAATGCCACTTATTGCTAACGTGTTACTCGTTGGTGGTGCCTTGTTTTATATCTTCTCCAACCTAAACACTTGGATTGAGGGCTGGATTGGCACATTACCAAGCTTTTTGTCGTGGTTGTCATACATTCTATGGCCACTACTTGTGTTAACCGTCTTGGCCACGTTTTCGTATTTCTTTAGTACGCTCGCTAACTTCATTGCCGCACCTTTCAATGGGTTGCTCGCAGAAAAGGTAGAAGAGCTGCTCAGTGGCAAAAAAGTGAATGACGATGGTTTGCTGGATGCACTCAAAGATACTCCACGTATTTTAGCGAGAGAATGGCGCAAGCTTGTCTATATTCTGCCAAAAGCGATAGGTTTATTCCTACTTTTGTTAATTCCAGCACTGGGACAAACCGTTGCACCGTTTTTATGGTTCATTTTCACAGCATGGATGTTAGCGATCCAGTACGCCGACTATCCATTTGATAACCATAAAATCAAATTTGATGATATGAGAAACAATTTGAAACAAAAACAAGGTAAGAGCTACAGCTTCGGTGCACTTGTGTCTGTTTTCACAACGATTCCAATTTTAAATCTGATCGTCATGCCCGTTGCCGTCTGCGGCGCTACTGCAATGTGGGTTGCTGAGTTTAAAGACCAAGCTCTGCGTTCTCGTCTATAACCTTCATTCTCTCTTTAACACGCCTATCTTTTTGAAGTTCTGAACACAATAAAGATAGGCGTGAACTCTGCTACATATCTATATGATATAACTTTTTAATCCTTTTACCTTTTTTTCAACTTGTTTAATCTAAATTCAAGCTAAACAAACATCGAAAGACACTAGACGGTAAAGTGATTGATATACTACGTTTAGTTCTGTCATTAAATGAAGGAATATCGCATGAGCAAGATCTACGAAGATAACACCCTAACGATTGGTAACACACCGCTAGTCCGCCTTAACAAAGTAAGCAAAGGCAACGTTCTAGCTAAGATTGAAGCTCGTAACCCAAGCTTCAGCGTTAAGTGTCGTATCGGTTCAAACATGATCTGGGAAGCAGAAAAAGCAGGAACTTTAAAACCAGGTATCGAGCTTGTTGAACCTACCAGTGGTAATACAGGTGTTGCTCTTGCATTCGTAGCAGCCGCTCGCGGTTACCAGCTAACGCTAACGATGCCTGAGTCAATGAGCCTAGAGCGTCGTAAGTTGCTTAAAGCACTAGGTGCAAACTTAGTACTGACTGAAGCACCAAAAGGCATGAACGGCGCGATAGCTAAAGCAGAAGAAATTGTCGCTTCAGACCCAGAAAAGTATCTGCTACTTCAGCAATTCAACAACCCAGCTAACCCACAAATTCACGAGAAGACAACTGGCCCTGAAATTTGGGAAGCAACAGATGGCGAAATCGATGTATTTGTCGCTGGCGTAGGTACCGGCGGTACGCTTACTGGTACAAGCCGTTACATTAAAGGCGAGAAAGGTAAAGCGATCACTTCAGTAGCGGTTGAACCAGCAGAATCTCCAGTGATTGCACAAGCGCTTGCTGGCGAAGAAATCAAACCAGCTCCACACAAAATCCAAGGTATTGGTGCAGGCTTTATCCCTGGAAACCTAGATTTAGACCTTATCGACCGTGTAGAGCCAGTAACTTCTGAAGAAGCGATTGAGATGGCTCAACGCCTAATGAAAGAAGAAGGTATTCTTGCGGGAATCTCATCTGGCGCAGCGGTAGTAGCGGCGAACAGAATCGCGGAACTACCTGAATTTTCAGGAAAAACCATTGTCACCGTACTGCCAAGCTCTGGCGAACGTTACCTAAGTACAGCCCTATTTGCAGGCATCTTTACGGAGAAAGAGAACCAACAATAATATGTGGTCAAATCAATTTTTCGTCCAAAAAAGCCCCGTTTAGGGGCTTTTTTGTTGATCCCTGCCCCACCTTTGGTAATATCGGGTCTGTTTTATTTTTCGCTTCAAAATAAAAGAAGCAATAAACAAATTCTGAAAGTCATGAGTACTCAACAAAAGACGACCATGGCTGGATAAAAATTTATAACCAGTCTAAGTTCTAACACGAACATGGCGTACTAGCCTCTAGCGCATTTGGGCTAAAGCAGTTAAGCTAATCTGGTTACAAACTTACAAAAAATAAATTAATTGGGGTATATAAAATGTACGAGAAGCAAGTAGAAATCACAGCAGAAAACGGCCTTCACACACGTCCAGCTGCACAGTTCGTTAAAGAAGCAAAATCTTTCGACGCTGACATCACAGTGACTTCTAACGGCAAAAGCGCTAGCGCGAAAAGCCTGTTCAAACTACAAACTTTAGGCCTAGTAAAAGGTACTAACGTTACTATTTCAGCTGAAGGCCCTCAAGCTCAGCAAGCTGTAGACCACCTAGTTGCTCTTATGGATCAACTACACTAATACGGTCTCCTTCTTTCAAAGCCATTTTGCACAGCAAAGTGGCTTTGTTCGAAATAGATAGCAATTCGAAATAGATAGCGATAAGCGCGACATTAGTCGACGACTTAAAGTCACACATTCTCCCGTTTACAGTTGAACAACTAAGGTAAGGCTATGATTTCAGGCATCCTAGCATCTCCTGGTATTGCTTTCGGTAAAGCACTACTACTTCAAGAAGATGAAATTGTCCTAAACACTCAATCTATCTCAGACGATCAAGTTGAAGCAGAAGTTCAGCGTTTTTTTGACGCTCGTAACAAATCTTCTCAACAACTTGAAGTTGTAAAGCAAAAAGCACTTGAAACTTTTGGCGAAGAAAAAGAAGCAATCTTTGAAGGCCATATCATGCTGCTTGAAGATGAAGAGCTAGAAGAAGAGATTTTAGCACTCATCAAGAAAGACAAAATGCACGCAGACAACGCGATCTACACAGTGATCGAAGAGCAAGCTGTTGCACTTGAGTCACTTGATGATGAGTACCTAAAAGAACGTGCGACTGATATCCGTGATATCGGTACTCGCTTCGTTAAAAATGCACTAGGCATTAACATTGTGTCTCTAGCAGATATCAATGAACAAGTTATCCTAGTTGCTTACGACCTAACGCCATCTGAAACTGCACAAATCAACCTAGACTACGTTCTTGGTTTCGCTTGTGACATCGGCGGTCGTACATCTCATACTTCAATCATGGCACGTTCACTTGAGCTTCCAGCTATCGTTGGTACTAACGATATCACTAAGCAAGTTAAGAACGGCGACATGCTTGTGCTAGACGCGATGAACAATAAGATCATCATCAACCCTTCTGACGCTGAATTAGCAGAAGCTAAAAAAATCAAATCTGATTTTGAAGCAGAAGCGGCTGAACTAGCAAAACTTAAAGACCTACCAGCTATCACACTTGATAACCATCAAGTAGAAGTTTGCGGCAACATCGGTACAGTTAAAGACTGTGACGGTATCCTGCGCAACGGTGGCGAAGGTGTTGGTCTGTACCGTACTGAATTCCTATTCATGGACCGTACTGCACTTCCTACTGAAGAAGAGCAATACGTTGCTTACAAAGAAGTAGCTGAAGCAATGCACGGTGAGTCAGTGATTATCCGTACTATGGATATCGGTGGCGATAAAGATCTACCATACATGGATCTTCCACAAGAGATGAACCCTTTCCTAGGCTGGCGTGCAGTACGTATCAGCTTGGATCGTCGTGAAATCTTACGTGACCAACTACGCGGCATTCTTCGTGCGTCTGCACACGGTAAGCTACGTATCATGTTCCCAATGATCATTTCTATTGAAGAGATCCGTGAACTGAAAAAAGCAATCGAAGAGTACAAAGTTGAACTTCGCGCTGAAGGTCATGCTTTCGATGAAGACATCGAAATTGGCGTAATGGTTGAGACTCCAGCAGCTGCTGCAATCGCACACCACCTTGCTAAAGAAGTGGCTTTCTTCTCTATCGGTACTAACGATCTAACGCAATACACTCTTGCAGTTGACCGTGGTAACGAGATGATTTCTCATCTTTACAACCCACTATCTCCAGCGGTTCTTCTTGTAATCAAGCAAGTAATCGATGCTTCTCATAAAGAAGGCAAATGGACAGGTATGTGTGGCGAGCTAGCAGGCGATGAGCGTGCAACTCTACTTCTTCTTGGTATGGGTCTAGATGAGTTCTCTATGAGCGGTATCTCTATCCCTAAAGTTAAGAAAGTAATCCGTAACTCTAACTTCGCAGAAGTTAAAGCTATGGCTGACGAAGCACTATCTCTACCTACAGCTGCAGAAATTGAAGCTTGCGTAGAAAAATTCATCGCTGAGAAAACTCAGTAATCACCAAGAGCTTAATAAAGTTAGACGGCTAAAAATAGTCGTCTAATTTGTTAGATTGGTATAGTATATTCTACAGAATAAAACTAAACGTTAGGAGCATGACACAATGGGTCTGTTTGACAAACTGAAAAAGCTTGTATCTGATGACAGCGCTGATGCTGGTGCAATCGAAATCATCGCACCTCTTTCTGGTGAAATCGTAAACATCGAAGACGTGCCAGATGTAGTTTTCGCTGAAAAAATCGTTGGTGACGGCATCGCTATCAAACCAGCTGGCGATAAAATGGTAGCTCCAGTTAACGGTACTATCGGTAAGATCTTCGAAACTAACCACGCATTCTCTATCGAGTCTGACGACGGTGTTGAGCTTTTCGTTCACTTCGGTATCGATACTGTTGAACTTAAAGGCGAAGGCTTCACTCGTGTTGCTGAAGAAGGTCAATCTGTTAAAGCTGGTGACACTATCATCACTTTCGACCTAGCGCTTCTAGAAGAGAAAGCGAAATCTACGCTTACTCCAGTTGTTATCTCTAACATGGACGAAATCAAGGAGCTGAACAAGCTTTCTGGTTCTGTAACTGTTGGCGAAACTCCAGTTCTTAAAGTAACTAAGTAATCTCGATTACTTAACTGCTTTAATTAAAACGCTACCTAAGGGTGGCGTTTTTTGTGCCTGTTATATTTGTTCAATACCTCAGATAGGCATTACTGACTATCACACCGAAACCCTTCTCCTAGTTCCCTCAACCAATGACAACTACACTGACCGTTTGTCCCCTGCTATCCGATCTAGTTTTTTACTAAACGTTGTTAAGCGCTATTCAAGGCATTTCGCCTATACATCAAATTACACTTGTGAATTTTAACAAACAGAGATCTCTGATATCTCGTTCTACTCGATTCTGAGATGACGACTAAAGACTTCGATTCAGGTAAACAATGGATCAATACCGCCTATAGTCGTCATTCCCTACAGTGAGGAACGAGCGTGATAGGGAATCTCGCTTTTGCGTCTGCTTACCAGCACTGCACTTTTCCAAATACACCTTCGCCAAATTGCAGGCAATAAAAAACCCAGCCGAAGCTGGGTCTGTTTAGCGCTCATCTCTCACCACGAGCTAATTTGTGGAAGCCTAACGTTAACGTTTATGATCAACAGCGTTTATGATCAACAGCGCTTATAACCAACGTGGCCTTTCAATCGATTAACCTAGTAGGCTAAGTGCCGAGTTCGGTGCTTGCTTAGCTTGAGCAAGGATTGAGCTTGAAGCTTGAGAAAGGATCTGAGACTTAGTCATCTGAGTCGTTTCTTTCGCGAAATCGGTATCTTTAATACGGCTCTTAGATGCGTTAACGTTCTCGTTAATGTTATCTAAGTTACTGATAGCGTGGTCGAAACGGTTTTGGAAAGCACCTAGCTCAGCACGGTGGCTATCTACATATTTAAGTGCCGCATCGATTACAGCTACAGACTCTTGTGCACCGCCAACTGATGTTACGTCGATAGTATCAACCGTTACGTCTTTACCAGGTTGCATACCTAGTTCACCAGCAAGGCTACCTGAGAATGCCACTTCGCCTTCAACTTTGTTGTTGCCAGTAAACATTTGCAGCTTACCGTCTTCAGTTACAGACGCTTTAACAGAATCTTGTTGACCGTTGATGTACGTTGCTAGCTCTTCGATGTCGTCGCCCGCTTTCGCAGACACATCGATTTCTTGTGCTTGGCCGAAGTTATCAGTGAACGACATTTTTAGGTCGTTTGCGCCAGCTTGAACGTTCCAGTCTTTGTCTTTCGCGTTCTCAGTTTGGTAGCTTTTACCACCCATCTGAGCGTTATCAGAGCGCATGTCTTTCAGTTGAAGCATTACCGCTTCACCGTTGTCCGCACCGATTTGGAATGATTTAGTACCGTGAGTACCGTTAAGCAGCTTATTGCCACCAAAAGACGTGGTTTCTGCAATACGGTTCAGTTCGTCGTTCAGTGCTGTTACTTCTTCTTGAATCGCTACACGCTCTGATTTTGAGTTTGAGCCGTTTGAAGATTGTAGAGACAAATCACGCATACGTTGCAGGATGTTCGTTGTCTCGTTCATTGCACCTTCAGCAGTTTGTGCAATAGAGATACCGTCATTCGCGTTACGGACAGCAACATCAAGACCACGACTCTGAACGTTCAAACGGTTCGAGATTTGTAGGCCCGCAGCGTCATCTTTCGCGCTGTTGATTTTAGAGCCTGAAGCTAGACGCTCCATTGATGTTTGTTGTGCGCTGTTTGCGTTGTTTAGGTAACGTTGCGCTGTCATCGCTGAAACGTTTGTATTTACATTCACTGCCATGGTGACTTCTCCAATTGATTTTCCGGTATAGCGGTTTCCGACGTCTCGGAAAACCAAGTAGTTATCTCTAAGTTACTATTAATAACGGCGTGAATGCTGAAACCTTTAGGAAAAAAACAACAAAATTAACGAAATAGAGAGAAAGGGGAAGAAAGCGTGACTGGCAGTGAAATTATCAAAAAAAGATGAGAAAAACACTAAAGTTGTCGATAAGTCGGTCGAGCGAAAAGTTGTGCTTTTATTAACCAAAGGGCTTTAGTTAAGCTGAATTGCCTTTATAAGATTCGAAGTGATTTATTAACCTAACAAGGTTAAGGCAAGATTGGGCGCTTGCTTAGCTTGAGCCAAAATAGTGGTACTGACTTGTTGCAGTATTTGTTGCTTGAGCATTTGAGTGGTTTCTTTAGCGTAGTCGGTATCTTTGATTCGGCTGTTGGATGTCGCCAAGTTTTCATGAACATTTTCAAGGTTATTGATGGCATGATCAAAACGATTTTGCATTGCCCCTAGTTCAGAACGATGACTATCAACATACTTCATCGCTGTATCCAAAATAGAGACAGCACGCTGCGCGCCACCTACATCAGTCACATTGATGTCATCGACTGATTCGTAATAACCCGCCGACATCGAAAGTTCACTGGCTAACGAACCTGAGAAAGAGATCGTGCCTGCAGTGTCTTCGCCAGACATATAGATCTGAAGCTGCCCTTCATCATTGACGGAAGCAGAGACGAGATCCGTTTGACCATTAATATAAGTCGCCAACTCTTCAATATCATCACCTGCTTTAGCATTAATGGTGAGCTCTTGTGGCTGACCAGAACGGTCGGTAAACGACATCGTCATATCATTCTGGTTGGATTTGACTGCCCACGAGTCACTTGCCATGCCATTGGCGACATAGCTAAAACCACCCATGTTGATGTCATCGGTACGCATATTTTTCAAACCTATCTGCACCGCTTCACCAGAACTGCCACCGATTTGAAATGAAGAACTACCAAAGCTACCGTTAAGGAGTTTTTTACCACCAAACGAGGTGGTTTCAGCAATTCGATTCAACTCATCATTTAGAGCTGTCACTTCTTCTTGAATAGCCGTCCTTTCCGACTGGCTATTCGAACCATTACTCGCCTGCAGTGACAAATCTCGCATACGCTGCATGATATTGGTGGTTTCATTCATCGCTCCTTCTGCTGTCTGCATAATGGAGATACCGTCGTTAGCATTTCGAACCGCAACATCAATGCCACTCATCTGTGCTTCTAATCGATTCGAGATTTGTAAGCCAGCCGCATCGTCTTTTGCACTATTAATACGGCTCCCTGAAGCTAAGCGCTCCAAAGATTGATTCAGCATGTTATTAGCATTAAAGAGGTTTCTCTGAGCTACTAAAGCTGAGATATTTGTATTAACAGTTATAGCCATAGACCTTCACTTACAAAAATATGAATAAAACTCACGATTGCTCTTATATCGACCAATTCATATAAAGCTTTAATAAAAAAGGAGCCCTGAGGCTCCCGTTCTTTACTGCATATGAGGTGATTTACTTAATCGTTAATGCACTCAACATGTCAGTCGAAGGCGCAAAGTAGTAAGCGCCTGTCACTGCTTTAGTAAAGCGAAGCAGTTGGTCTGTTTTACCATCTGTTACGCCGTACATGCTCTCTATCATCGCATCGAAGTTATGACGAACATTACAGTAAGCAATGAACAGTAAGCCGTGATCGCCCGTAGCGGTACCGTAAGGTAGGCTGTGACGAACAATCTTAAGACCCTTGCCTTCTTCTTTGATATCTACGCGACCAACGTGAGACGCCGCTGGAACATCATCTAGCTCGATAGAGTCCGGTTTAGTGCGGCCAACCACTTTCTCTTGTGCTGAGACATTCAATCGATTCCAAGCTGGCAGGTTGTGCACAAAACGCTGCACCATCACATAACTACCACCAGCGAATTCACCTTCAGGAACAATCGCTACTTCAGCGCGCTGTGCGTCTTTTGGATTTTCAGTGCCATCAACGAAATCAGTCATGTCACGAGAATCTAGGAAGCGGTAACCGTAGGTTTCATCAACTACTTCAACGTCCGCTGCTACTTCAGATAGCAATTTACGTAAGATAAAGAAGTGCAGATCGTGTCTATTTGAATGACAGTGAATCAGAACATCAGACAATGTGCTCGGTGCAGTGACATCACCTTCACCAAGCGCAGGAAAATCAATCAAATCAGAGGGAGCAGCTTGCTCGAACTTATCCCAAAAAGCTTTTGAAAACGCAACTGATGCCGTTAAGTTCGCATCTGGTTGAGTTTGGTTTAATTCGTCGATTAAACTCGGAAGCTTTTGAAGTTCCGCTAATACGCTAGCAGCGTTCTCATTCACTTTTAGTTGAACATAAAGAGCGAAAGGCCCTGCTTCTGGCAAGATAGCACTTTGAATTTTAGGCTGCTCATTTGAGGTGTTAAGCATAGATTAATCCTTTCATTTTTAGCTTCTAAGTATAATTGTGAATGGGGCAAATGTTTTGATGAAAATCAGTCTTCGTGCTCAACCACTTTAAAGCAATCCCTGGCAGCATGGCTATTGGTTAGATAAAGCGCTAACCATAGGAGCAACAATAGGGTGATAGCATTAGACCAACGGAACCATCCGTTATCTAAATAGATTAAATAAAGTGTATGGGTTCCTTGTGCCAAGATAGCCATCATGGAGACCCAACGTCCCCATGAAACCACTTTATTAAGGCGCTTTCTATCTGGTGATCTGAGTCCAAACAACCACATGAGTAACAAGCTCGGAATACTCAATGCAATCCCAACATAAAACATTTGATGATCTGGATAGATGATTTCGAGGATATCAGTGCCCGACTCTCGGCTTGCACCTGCAACAATGAAAACGACCAAAGCTTTCGCCAGAAATAGCCAACCTAACCATAATAGGATTGGGGCTTTTAAGAAGCCGTGCTTGTCGTATTGTTCTATGGAGTACCGCACAAATCTCACTTTCACTTATTTTCAAACCAACACTTTAACGCAAATCATTCATACTTAACTAGGTTTGCGTTATCTTATTGGTTAATCCGTTTTAATTATCGAACTCAGTATGAAAAAGAAAACTAATACACCATCTGTTGAATCTCAACAAGAAGCACTGAAGATAGCCAAAGCGACGCAAAAGCCAGCTCAAACCAAAGAACAAACCAAGTTGATTGCTCAAGGTATCGAGAAAGGCATCGCACTCTATAAAAAGCAGCAGAAAGAACGTGGCCGCCAAGCCGATAAAGCTAAAAAGCGCGTACAAAAAGAGAAGCAGACTCTACAAACGAACCAAGACCAAGAACAGAATGTCGACTCGGATAATGAAACAACATCAAATCACGCCAGTAAATTGCCGTGGTTATTATTGTTCGCAAGTTGGATAGGCTTCGCGATTTATTTGATGAAATAACAGGATAAGCGTATGAAAAAGGAATTAATCGCTTTGGCTATGAGTAGCGTGTTACTCGGTTGCACGACACCGACATCAATGCCTCATAGCGAAGCTGCCAACGTGCAAATGGATTACCATGGCGTGATTAATATCGATAAATGTAAGTATAAAGGGGAAGTCACTGGCAGCGAGGGCCATTGGTATAGTTACCTGTTTTACCCAAATGACACCTTGATTCAGGGCGCGATGAATGAGCTCAAGTCAAATACGATTGAGCTAGGTGCAGATACCGTGATATTTACACTTCCCCAAGACTTTTCCACTTCCGTGACTATGTTGGGCACTGCCTACCTGTGTAAGTAGGTAGAAACTGTATAAGTAGGTAGAAATATAGTTAGACAGCTCAGCGCTCAAATGAGCGAGATGCTACCTCTTCTATTTCGATTTCGATTTCTACTTCTACTGCAAAAAAGAAAGCCAGCTTTCGCTGGCTTATGCACTAAATCCAAGGCTTGTTGCTATATCGCCTTTACGCTGGATAACCCATTGACTATCAAATGGACCCCAGTCGGATAACTGGTAATAGCCATCATTATGACGTCGCCCATCTTGAACAAACATAAGTTCGATACCGATCCCCGGTAACGCCTTGAGTACATCTTGAATAGTACGACGAGGCCAACCCGTTTTTTCGATGAGTTTAGGCACATTTGGCCTATCAAGGCTTTCCACTAACAATGCTAAATATAGCCGCCTTGCAAAAACAGGACTCAACTCCATTGACACCTCCTATATATGTGCAACTCAATTATTTCTTTTTTCGCTGACAACATGTTGAGGTTGATCAATAAGTCTCCAATAGTGACATTTTCTTACTGTTTTTTTTCACTCTATGAAATATTCCTCACTCTATTTTGTCTGAATTGCAGCTTCCTGATAGGATTCAACTCATAACAACGAAATAAAATCACCCAAAGGAAGAACAATGACTATCACTATGTTTGGCATTCCGAACTGCGACACCATTAAAAAAGCAAAGAAATGGCTCGAAGCTGAAGGGATCAAGTTCGAATTTCACGATTATCGCAAACAAGGCATCACTGAAGAGTTGGTTACGACCTTCTGTTCAGAACTTGGCTGGGAACTTGTATTGAACAAACGTGGTACGACTTATCGCCAACTTTCACAAGAACAGAAAGATACATTAACGGAAGACAAAGCCGTGACTCTGCTTGTTGAACAACCAGCAATGATTAAGCGACCAATACTAAAAGTAGACGGTAAGCTTCATATCGGATTTAAAGCAGACCAATACGCCGCTATTTTTGCTTAGAGCACTGTATTTAGATAGACAGACTACTGGACGTTGATCGTTAAATCAGCGCCCTAAAAATTAATGACTAGACGTTTTATTTAAACAAGGAATTCAAGGATGACAGATAGCCCAACTTTGGCTCTGGCAAAAGACCTCATTAGCCGCCAATCAGTAACCCCTGAAGATGCAGGCTGCCAAGATTTAATGATTGAACGCTTAAAAGCACTCGGCTTCGAAATCGAAGTGATGGTATTTGAAGATACGACGAACTTTTGGGCCCGCCGTGGTACAGACGCGCCTCTATTTGCCTTTGCAGGCCACACCGATGTTGTACCTGCAGGCCCAATTGAGCAGTGGCACACCAAACCATTCGAACCGACTATCGTAGATGGTTTCCTACACGGTCGCGGCGCGGCAGACATGAAAGGCTCTTTGGCTTCAATGATCGTTGCTGTCGAGCAATTCATTGCTAAACACCCAGACCACACCGGCTCAATCGGTTTCTTGATCACTTCAGATGAAGAAGGCCCTTTCATCAACGGTACAGTCCGTGTTGTTGAAGCACTAATGGCCCGTGGTGAAAACATCGATATGTGTATTGTTGGTGAACCATCAAGTACTGAGTATGTTGGTGACGTTGTAAAGAACGGCCGTCGTGGTTCTATTACTGGCGATCTCACGATTAAAGGCACACAAGGTCATGTTGCCTACCCTCACCTAGCGAACAATCCAGTACACAGCTCTCTACTTGCGATCAACGAACTGGCAACGACCGAGTGGGACAAAGGTAATGACTACTTCCCACCAACCAGCTTCCAGATCCCAAATGTAAGTGCGGGCACGGGTGCGTCAAACGTCATTCCTGGTGAATTTAATGTTCAGTTTAATCTTCGCTTTAGTACAGAATTAAACAACGACATCATCGTTGAACGAATCACAAATACGCTCGACAAGTATGATTTCGAATACGATTTGAAATGGACATTCAATGGCGACCCGTTCTTAACAGACGCAGGCTCACTGCTTGATGCTATTGTTGATGCCGTTGGCCACGTTAATGACGTAAAACCAGCACTACTGACTACAGGTGGTACATCTGACGGACGCTTTATTGCGCGCATGAAAGGGCAAGTCGTAGAGCTAGGTCCGGTTAATGCCACCATTCACAAGGTTAACGAATGCGTGAAAGTGGCTGACTTAGAGAAGCTAACCGACATGTATGAGAGAACATTAGTGAACCTGTTCGCTAAATAGTTTTTTCATCAGCGATTGATAGCATCTAATTATTGAGAGACGCGTTATGACACCAGAGCAGCTTACCGGGCAATCAGATTCTCATCTGGAACCTAACCTGATTGGCACCAAGACATTCTTGGTTCACAGTAATGTCAAAGATGACCTAAACAGTTTGATTGAAGCTGCTCAACTCGCTGGCTTTAAAATGGAGATTGCCAGTGGCTTTCGCGACTATGAAAGGCAATCTCTGATTTGGAACCGTAAGTTTTCTGGTGAAGCACCAATATTAGACTCAGAAAGCCAAACACTTGATGCATCAACACTTAGTGAACATCAAAAGTTGTCAGCGATACTGAGGTGGTCTGCACTGCCTGGGGCGAGTCGTCACCATTGGGGATCTGACTTTGATGTATTTGCTCGTAATCACTTACCTGAAGGCACACAGCTGCAACTGGAACCATGGGAATACCTTACTGGCCACCAGCAAGCGTTTTACCAATGGCTTTATGCCAATGCATCTCAATTTGGGTTCTTCTTTCCGTACAGCCAAGACCTCGGCGGTGTGGCGATAGAACCATGGCATATCAGCCATCGAAAAGTATCGGAGTTGTGTTTATCACAGTTATCTCCCTCTTTACTTGGCAAGCAACTCCAATCTAAGCCAATATTAGGGTATGGGATTATTATGGAGCAGCTAGACGAGATCTATGCGCGCTTCGTGGCGAATATCAGTCATTAGGAGCGCTTATGTTGGAGTGGCTTACAAACCCTTGGGTGATCATCATCATCGTGGTTAGCGTTGTGGTGGGTAATATTGCTGCGCTCAAACAGACCGCCAATATGGATCTGACAGGTCGTAACAAAACAGAGAAAGACTTAGACAAGCTCAATCAATTGGATAAACAGAACCAAGAGAAAGCTCAAAAAGATGAGTCTACGGACAACAAAGACGCTTAATTTTGTAGCTCTAAGGAGCCAATCTAATTTGCTAATAATCCGCTGACGACTAATCAACGAATACAAAAAAGAGGACACAATGTGTCCTCTTTTTTATTGGCTTTAGCTAACCACAGGGCTGATATGACTTACTCTGTGGTTTTTCAGCTATGCTCACTCAGCTTACTTACTCTGCATCAGCTTCTTTGTCATCTTTGGTTTGGTCAGCAACATGTGCTAATACCGGTACCATTGACTTCAGTAGCTCTTCTTCTACTGGCTTACCTGATGCATCCGTTACGTTAATTGACGTACGGTTACCAAGATCACCAAACAAGAAGGTGTAAGTGCCTGGAGCCAAATCAATGGGTTGTAGGCCAATTGTTTCCCAGAATTCATCATCTGGCGCAGCATACTTAGCTTTTACAGTACCTTGAGACTGGTTACGCTCTTCAAGCTCAAAGCCCATCGTCGGTAGCAAGGTAGGCAAACGCTGCCACAATACATTGTATGGAGTACGAGCAATGATCACAGGGAAGCCACTGCGGTCAGCACCCATTGAGATTGGAATGCGTTTAACCAGCTCTTGTGCTTTCAACGCTGCTTCGGCACGAAGGTTTTCATCGTACTTAGCCATCACTAGGTTCGTTAAGAACGCGTTGTAACGCTCCTTATTGGTTGCCGATACCGGCTTCTCTTCAGAGCCTTCACGCCAATCGATAAGGTTGATCTTGAAGCCATGGCGGTTGTTCGCTTGGAAACGAGAGATAGAGTAGCGACTGCCGATCTCTACTTCTTCATCTTCAGAAACCCAAGTAACCCAATCGGTCTCAATATCGTTTTCTGACTGTTCACGAATACCAATGCCACGTTGTGCCAGCATATCTACAGCCGTTTGCCACACGCGGTCTGCTTCTTCAGCACGAAGAAGCCATAGTGTCACTTCACCATTCTGACGCTCAGATCGAGCACCTGGGATCAGCTCAAGAACCTGTTGCGGCGGACGAATATCCACTTCACGGCCTGTACCACCACTGAACTCACCACTTGGGATGTCAAAATTTGGATAGAACTGAGGTTGAGCATCTTCAGGCAACTGCCATTGTGAAAACTCAGGTGTTTCTAAGTATTCGAAATCATCTTTGGCTTGGCGACGTTGAGTCGGGCTGCCAGAACATGCTGTAAGAACGAAAACAGCCAGTGACCCAATCACTAGCTGGTGAGAATACTTCATTTATACTCCTAAATGCCGAAGGTTCACTTCGGCATCACTTCATACGTTTTTAGTAAATGCACGCTTCAGTCATTGCTTGAGCAACAACGGGTTGAGCTGGCTTTGACAATTCAGTCAACGGTAGACGTAAGCCACCTTCAGCAATCAGACCCATTTTATGAACCGCCCATTTTACGGGAATAGGGTTGGACTCAACGAACAAATTCTTATGTAGAGGCATTAAACGCTCATTGATCGCTTCTGCTTCTTCAAACTTGCCTTCTTTCGCTAACTTGAACATGGTTGCCATATCAGCGGCTGCAACATTGTTTGTTACAGAGATTACGCCATCGCCACCACGCTTAACAAATTCTAGACCTGTTAAGTCATCACCACTTAGTAAGATAAAATCTTCGCCACAAAGTTCACGGTGAATTGCAATTCTGTCGAGATCACCCGTCGCATCTTTAAGTGCAACGATGTTTTCGATCTCAGCAAGGCGAGCAACCGTTTCAGGTAACAAGTCTACAGCAGTACGACCTGGTACATTGTATAGGATTTGTGGAACGTCACTGACTTCAGCAATCGCTTTGTAGTGTTGGTACAAACCTTCTTGAGTCGGTTTGTTGTAGTAAGGCGTTACGCTCAGGCAACCAGCAATACCAGAACCATTCAGCAAACGGCTGAATAGAACAGATTCGTGAGTTGCATTTGCACCTGTACCAGCGATAACGGGAATACGACCATCAGCAAATTCAACGATCTTATTGACGACTTTGACATGCTCTTCAATAGTGAGTGTTGAAGACTCACCTGTTGTGCCAACCGCAACCAGACCATCACTACCTGCAGCAACATGGTGCTCAACTAACTTTTTAAGGCTGTCGAAATCCACTTCACCATCTGTATTAAATGGCGTAACTAGCGCAACGATACTTCCTGAAAACATGTCTATCTCCCTTAATTTATTCTTTTTGCATGTTACTGTAAGCCAATCAATAAACACAAGACATTAAAGTGGCTTACCGGCAACATCTGCATTAAATATTGTCGTATGTTTGAGGTAAAACGACTTCTAACGGCGTTCTACCGAGAATTTGGGTAACCTGCGCTCAATCTAGCGGATAGCACAGCACTGGATGTCAGTAACAAGTAAGCTGTGCTCTCACCGCTCAATCTCATTTTTTAACGCTCTCGATATTCTTATCATTGGTTGCATGTTAGAAGCAAGGTGCCTCATAAAAAGCCCCGTACGCACGCTTATTCCACGAGCTAACTGTGCTAACATGCATGAATCAATGGAATATAAAGAGACGTGATTTTATGACTCAACATCTAGTAATCACAGCTGTGGGCACAGATCGCCCAGGTGTATGCAACCAAGTGGTTCATTTAGTCACCCAATCAGGCTGTAACATTATTGATAGCCGTATCGCTCTATTTGGCGAAGAATTTACGCTTATCATGCTGCTGTCTGGAAAGGCAAACAACATCACCCGCGTTGAAACCACCCTGCCCTTGCTTGGACAAGAGCACGACTTGATTACGATTATGAAGCGAACCTCAACTCATGATGTGATTGAGAACTCTTACACAGTAGAGGTGTTCGTTGAGTCAGACGATAAAATCGGCCTTACCGAGCAGTTTACCCAGTTCTTCGCAGACCGAAACATCGGCCTCGATTCGTTAAGTGCGCGAACCATCAATAAATCTAAAGTTCAGCTCGATAACGACCAATTCCATATCTCTATTACCGCTTCTGTGCAATCAGAATGTAATTTGATGCAGCTACAAGAAGAATTTGACGCGCTGTGTCAGAGCCTATCCGTACAAGGCTCGCTCAACTTTATCAAAAACAGTTTTTAAAAAGGAAATATCATGAATACGCTAACGGCTGGTGTTCCAGCACCTGCTTTTTCTCTTCCTGATCAAGATGGCAATATCGTATCTCTTGGTGACTTCAAAGGTAAAAAAGTCCTTTTCTATTTTTACCCAAAAGCAATGACTCCAGGTTGTATTGTGCAAGCTGAAGGTCTGCGTGATATCAAAGCACAGCTTGATGACCTAAACGTGGTTGTTTTAGGTGTGAGTGTTGACCCAGTAAAACGCCTACCAAACTTCGTTGAGAAGAAATCTCTAAACTTCACTCTGCTATCAGATGAAGACCACAGCGTTGCTGAGCAGTTTGGCGTTTGGGGAGAGAAGAAATTCATGGGCAAAGTGTACGACGGTCTGCACCGTATTAGCTTCCTAATTGATGAAGAAGGTCAGATTGAACACGTCTTCAACAAGTTCAAGACTAAGACTCACCACGAAGTGGTTCTAGGCTACTTCAATCCAGAAGCTTAATGCTGTTTCTAGTGAATTGATGACCTAATTTCATACCTAGATGATCTAAGTTCACAATTGACTAATCCAAATACAAAAAGGCCGAATATCATGGATATTCGGCCTTTTTAATACTTACTCAACTGTATTGATCTTCAATTACGATTGATGCTCGGGGTCATCGTCGAGAGCATGACTCGGTAAAGCATTCCAAACCGCTTTTACCAGCGTAGCAAGCGGGATAGCAAAGAATACGCCCCAGAATCCCCACAGTCCGCCAAACACCAACACCGCTACAATAATCGCTACTGGGTGTAGGTTCACGGCTTCAGAGAACAAAACCGGAACGAGCACGTTGCCATCTAGCGCTTGGATAATACCGTAAGCCAATAACAGCCAGTAAAACTGAGGCTCTAATCCCCACTGGAACAGGCCAACAATCGCAACTGGAACGGTCACAGCTGCCGCACCGATATAAGGAATCAGTACCGAGAAGCCAACCGCGACAGCCAGCAGAGCTGAATAACGTAAATCTAGAATCGCAAAGGTCACGTAGCTGACACCACCGACGATCAAGATCTCAAGCACCTTGCCGCGAATATAGTTCGAGATTTGTTGGTTCATCTCAACCCAAACCTTGGTCGCTAGACGACGGTTTTTAGGCAACACACCACTCGCCATACTGATCATCTCTTCTTTATCTTTTAGTAAGAAGAAAATAAGCAGCGGCACAAGAATCAAGTAAACCGCAAGCGTAGCCAAGCTCACAAGAGAAGCTAAAGAACCTTTAACAACACTTTCACCAAAGCCTAATGCTTTATTTTTCGCGTTAGACACAATCGATTCAACGATCTGCAAGTTTGCTAATTCAGGATAGCGCTCAGGAATCGTCCCGATGAACTTCTGTAAGCCGCCATACATGCTTGGAATATCATTGATGAGATTACCCACTTGCTCCCAAATGGTAGGCACTAAACCAAACAGCGCCAGCAACATCAGGCTAAAGAACATCATGATGACTAGCATCACCGATGGCGTTCTTGGAACACCAAGTCTTTGGAGTTGGGTAACCGGCCACTCAAGTAAATAAGCCAATACAATAGCCACCAACAATGGCGCGATGAGATGACCAAAGAAGTATATCGTAATAAAGCCGAAGAGAATGATGGCAACCAAACTGACAGCATGGGGATCAGAGAAACGTCGTTTATACCAACGATTGACCATTTCAAGCATCTGACTGCAATTCCTTTTTAGTGACGAGGAGATGATAGTAATTAGAGCAAACCTCAGTGATGACGTCATAGGCTTGCTTAGACAAAAAAGTAACAATATCTTTCATTGAGCTGTTATCAGAGACATAAATTGACAATGATTGCCCTACTTCTAACTTTACACTGTGACGCTTGGCTAATAATAGTGCCATTGGACAGCGCTCTTGGCGTAAATCTAGAATATTAGGTGTCATTCTTGAGCTCGATGCTTATTATAAGGGTCGTATTGTAATCTGTTTTTGAAAACGCGCCATCATTCATTCATCTTCCTTCATGATAGCGCACGCACTCGGCAAAGGTTACATCAGATAAAGAACCAATTTGCATTGCACTTGTCTTACTGTCAGAAGAAACGGAGTATTACTGACTAATATGTTTAAACGCGCTCGCTCAATTGCTTGCTTATGCATCGCAGCTACATTAAGCACCCCAACGTTGGCGAATACCAACAGTTTGGAGCTACCCGATATCGGCACCGCTGCTGGCGGCACCCTCACTATCGACCAAGAACTTATCTATGGTGATGCCTACATGCGCATCATCAGAAGCAGCCAGCCTATCGTAAACGACCCGGTTCTCAACCAGTACATTGATACGCTTGGCCATCGTCTTGTCGCAAGCGCGAATGATGTAAAGACACCTTTCCAGTTCTTTATGATCCGAGACCGCAACATCAACGCCTTTGCATTCTTTGGTGGTTATGTTGCTTTGCACTCAGGTCTGTTCCTGCATGCACAATCTGAAAGTGAGTTGGCTTCAGTATTAGCGCACGAAATCGCGCACGTTACCCAACGTCACTTGGCGCGTAGTATGGAAGATCAAGCTCGTCGTTCTCCAGCAACCATCGCAGCGCTAGCAGCCTCTGTATTATTGGCCATTGCAGCACCTGAAGCAGGTATCGCAGCTCTAACTGCCACAACCGCTGGTAACATGCAGAGCCAGATCAACTACACCCGTAGTAATGAAAAAGAAGCTGACCGCTTTGGTATCAATACACTGGCGAAAGCAGGGTTCGATGTGAATGCGATGCCGCGTTTCTTCGGTCGGTTGGCTGATGAATACCGTTATGCCAGCACACCACCCCCAATGCTGCTGACTCACCCATTACCAGAAGATCGAATCACCGATTCACGCGCTCGCGCTCGCAGCTATCCGCCACTAAAACTGGCCCCATCACTGGACTACCATCTAGCAAGAGCTCGCATTGTCGCGCGCTATGCGGGAATCAACAATGATGCGGCCTTGGACTGGTTTGAACGTAAGCTGAAGAAAGCACCTAAAGCCTTGGTTCCGTCATTAGAGTATGGCCAAGCACTGGTTTACCTAGATTCTAAAAAATTAGATAAAGCTGAGCCGATTCTGACCAAGCTCATCAACAGCGACCCAACCAACCTGTTTTATCTAGATGCCATTTCGGATCTTCACATCGAGAAGAAGCAGCCTGAGATTGCGATTAAGGAACTTAAATCGGCACTGGTTCGTCAACCAAACAACCCAGTTCTGACCATTAACTACGCCAATGCACTGATTGAAAATGAAGACCTACAGGAAGCCGTTCGCGTATTGCAACGTTACACGCACGATAACCCGAACGACACCAACGGCTGGCACCTACTTTCAAAAGTAAATACAAGCCTTGGTAATAGCGACGAAGAACTGGCTGCTCGTGCAGAGATCTTGGCACTGCAAGCCAACTGGAACAAAGCGATTCAGTACTATACGCAGGCTAGTCAAATCGCAGAGCTCGGCAGCCTAAAACAAGCACGTTACGACGCCCGAATTGATCAACTAATGATTCAGCGTGAACGCTTCTTGTCGTTACAGTAAGTGTATTTATTGGCAGCAGTTCGTTGTCAGAGGAAAAAGAAAGCTCAACGTTACATAGAAAAGATGCCACTCAAGTGGCTTCAACTGAACAATTGCTTCAACTGAACAATTAAATCAAAAATAATAATGAGGAAGAACCATGTCCGTCGTGATTTATCATAACCCACGCTGCTCAAAGAGCCGTCAAACTCTCGAACTGCTTGAAGCAAACGGCGTACAGCCAGAAGTTATCAAATACCTAGATACGCCTTTAACTATCGAGCAACTTAAAGTGCTTTTCACGCAGCTTGGTTTTGACAATGTTCGCGAAATGATGCGCACCAAAGAAGCGGATTACAAAGAGGCTAATCTTGGCGATGCATCAGTTACCAATGAAGATCTATTCTCAGCAATGGCGACAAATCCAAAACTGTTTGAACGCCCTGTTGTTGTTGCGAACAACAAAGCAAAGATTGGTCGTCCACCAGAGCAAGTGCTAGAGATTCTGTAAGCCGATATGAGCATCAACATTCTTGTTCTTTACTACAGTCGCCACGGCAACACACAAGCTCTAGCAAGGCAGATTGCACGAGGGGTGGAGTCCATCCCGGACTGTGAAGCCATGTTAAGAACGGTGAACGACGTGTACACGGTAGAAGAGCAGCCTGATTCACGCTATCAACCAACCGATCCTATTGCCTCGTTACAAGAGCTTCGATCTTGTGATGGTTTGGCGCTAGGCAGTCCGGTTTGGTTTGGCAACATGGCCGGGCCAATGAAGCACTTTTGGGACAGCACAACATCACTGTGGATTAATGGCGATCTGATCGATAAGCCAGCTTGCGTGTTTACCTCTTCTTCATCACTGCATGGCGGGCAAGAGACCACACAACAAAGCATGATGTTGCCACTGCTTCACCATGGCATGTTAGTGGTGGGTATCCCCTACTCAGAACCTGCGCTGCACACCACTCAAACCGGTGGCACACCCTATGGTGCGAGTAGTACCGGAGAGAGCGCTTCATTAAGCAAAGATGAAATTGAGTTGGCGCAAAACCTAGGCAAACGCCTAGCGCGCATCGCAATAAACCAGAAGGGAATTTCTCAATGATGTATATGCCAGAGAAGGCGATGTCTCCCACAACCAAGCTATTCCGCTACCTTGCTTTAGCGGGCAACTTGTCGCTTTTATTCTGGGTGATTGCTTGGCAGATGACACTTTCGCCGCACCCTCATCTAAGTAATGTAACGCTTGCGATCGCTTGGGCTATACCGCTGTTACTGCCATTACCGGGCATTCTAGCAGGTAAACCTTATACGCATGCTTGGGCGAACTTTGTCTTAATGCTCTACTTCCTACACGCATTAACTATTTTGTATGTAGACGGTGGCGAGCGCTTATTAGCGGCTGTAGAACTGCTTCTAACGACTCTAGGCTTCGCGGGCAATATCTTATTTACTCGCTTTCGAGCCAAAGAATTAGGCATCAAACTTAAGCGCCTTTCTGAAGTAGAAAAGACCGAGAAAGCTAAGTTCGAGCAGTAACCTGGATTAGGTTGTCCTGATCTAGTATCAATAGAAAAAAGTGACAACAAACAAAAAGCCCTGCGAGATTTCTCTTGCAGGGCTTTTTCATGAATTCATTTCAATCGGTAATGTCAGAAGACAATCACTAGCGAACCCATTCGTATACTAGGCTTGGCTTAGCATGTACTGGCGCAACAACTGTTAGCTCTTCCGAGCCAGACGTATTCGTTAGCTCAGCATCCGCTTCAGTTGATAACTCACTACCTTTGATGACTTGAACGCTTGGGTCTGCTTCGTTAGCCGTCGCTTCTGCGCCATCGTTCAGGGTCGTATCAGTAACAGCTGCTGAATCATCGCCTACAGACATGGTGTTGTCTTGCGTTTCAAATTCAGGGCTCACTTCAGGTTCAATATAAGATTCTTCAACCTTTGCGACTTGACGAATGCTTTCCACTTCTTGCTCAAACTCTTGTTGAGTCGACAATAAGTGAATTCGGAAAGTGACTTCGTTATTCTGAATTTTCAGAATATCTAAGCTTGCCACCGAGTTTAAACGCTTAAGTGCATTCTCCAATTGGAAGAAGTCTTGTGCGTTATTCAGGCTAATAAATTGCGTTAAAATCGACTCTGATGATTCACTTGCTACTGTAACCGCACTTTTACCTGCGTAGTAATTACTGATTTGGTCGACAAGTTTCTTAGAAGTCGTCGCGCTGTTGCCCGATAGCGAACCACTGACTGGCGATTTTGGTGCACTCGTCAATTGGTTTGGCTTTTGATCGTATAGCGTCCAACGTAGACCTGAAGATTGAGCCTTTATCACCAGAACAGCATCAACCGGGTAACGCTGACTCGCTTTACTGATTGGTGTAACAAAGCTACCCCAAAGATCAGAGGTCGCAATACCCGTAATGTCATCAAAATCACCCACTGGTAGCGTTAGAGGCAAACCGCGCTCTTTTGCGTTGGCTTGTAAACCTGCCGCTAATTGTGAGTTGGAGTGTTCCCAGACAATATTCTTGTCGTAGTTCTGTTCTTCCACCAGCCAAACAAGGATATTTGAGCGAGTATCAGGCCAATACGGCAATTGTGCTTGAGTCAGTAGCGAACGGATTTGAGCGCCGTTAAAACGCATGCGCAATGTTGATTGGTCATTGCTTTCACCAAAACTCATTTGAGACATGTACTGCGAACTCTTACGCATCGCCTTTTGAATCGTCTCATTCGAAGCGACATCAGTTTGGCCAGTCGCACGTATCAAAACCTGCTCCATGCCGGTATTTCTTGCCACTTGTTCTGGCTGTTTGTTTTCAGCGTTAATCGCAACTTCAGCACTAAAGATATCTACTTGAGTTAATGCATAACTCGGAGAGGCTAATAGTCCCATCAACAACAATGCTATGTAGCGCATACTGATCCTAATATTCAAATCTTGTGCCTAGATGATAAGCAACTATGGATTGAGGGGCAAGGTCGATAGCGCCCACTGTGTTTAATAACCACAAAATATCACCTGGCCATGATAAATCGCTCACTTATAAACTGAATTTTTCGAACTTTGACGAATATAAAATATCACTAAGATAAATAAATTTGATCTATTTGGTGTGGCAATCGATTGCTAAGTGATAGAATCCCGCGAATTTTATTTTTCACTTTTCATATAACGACCATTTTTAAGGACATAACATGAAGAATGCTCTGCAAGGTGCACAAATGCTGTTTGTAGCTTTTGGTGCGCTTGTATTAGTGCCGCTACTGACTGGACTCGATCCCAACGTTGCACTCTTTGGCGCGGGTATCGGTACCCTTTTATTCCAACTTATTACACGCCGTTCAGTGCCAATCTTCTTAGCGTCTTCTTTTGCATTCATCGCGCCTATCATGTTTGGTATTCAAACTTGGGGTGTCGGTGCAACCATGGGCGGCCTAATGGCAGCAGGTGTTGTGTATGTCTTAATGGGCGCGTTGATTAAAGTGCGTGGCGTAGCCTTCATCCATAAACTGCTTCCACCCGTCGTGGTTGGCCCTGTGATCATGGTTATCGGCTTAGGTCTTGCGCCTGTTGCAGTAAACATGGCGCTAGGCAAAACCGGCGATGGTGCGGTTCAACTTATCGATGCAGACGCCGCGTTATGGATCTCGTCTATTTCATTGCTAGTGACGATTGTCATCAGTGTTTTCTCGAAAGGCTTCCTTAAATTATTGCCTATCTTTGGTGGCATTGTTGCGGGTTACGTAACGAGCTTGGTATACGGCGTAGTTGATTTTACCCCCGTAGCTCAAGCAGCTTGGTTAGCACTACCAAACTTCACGGCACCAGAATTCAACATCAACGCTATCTTCTTTATGGTGTTTGTGGCAATTGCACCTGCTGTTGAGCACGTGGGCGACATGCTTGCTATCTCGAACGTAACCGGTAAAGACTACCTTAAGAAACCAGGCTTACACCGCACCATTACTGGTGATGGTGTGGCAACGATTGCCGCTTCTATGCTGGGCGCGCCACCCAATACAACCTACAGTGAAGTAACGGGTGCTGTAATGCTGACTAAAGCATTCAACCCAGTGATCATGACTTGGGCAGCAGTGACAGCGATTGTTCTGGCTCTAGTAGGTAAGCTAGGCGCTCTTCTGCAAACGATCCCAGTTCCTGTGATGGGCGGCATCATGATTCTACTGTTTGGTTCTATCGCAACCGTAGGCTTGAATACTCTAATTCAGAATAAAGTAGACCTACATAAATCACGCAACCTTGTGATTGTGGGTATTACGTTAGTCTTCGGTATTGGCGGCATGGCATTTGGCATCGGTGACTTTAGCCTACAGGGCGTAAGCTTATGCGGTATCGTGGCAATCCTACTTAACCTAGTCCTTCCAGAAGAATTAGGCGACAACACCGTAGTAGACAAAGCTCAAATCGATTAATTTATCGGTAAGGCTAGATTCAAAAGAATCACAACCTAACAAGATCAAAAAAGGGAGAGCATCGAATGCTTTCCCTTTTATTTATACGGCTAATTAAGCAGGTTCAGTTAAGTTTAAAAACTCTTTAAATTAACTTAAACCGAAACTGAATTACTTAGTACCGAAGATCTTATCACCAGCATCGCCAAGACCAGGAACAATGTAGCCCTTGTCGTTTAGCTTCTCATCGATTGCAGCCGTGTACAGCTCAACATCTGGGTGCGCTTTTTCTAGAGCAGCGATACCTTCAGGAGCAGCAACAAGCACAAGAATCTTAAAGTGCTTACAACCTTTCTCTTTCATAAGGTCGATAGTCGCGATCATAGAACCACCCGTCGCAAGCATTGGATCTACCACTAGAGCAATACGCTCGTCGATGTTAGATGCAAGCTTGTTGAAGTATGGTACTGGCTCAAGCGTTTCTTCGTCACGGTAGATACCCACAACGCTGATACGTGCACTTGGGATGTGCTCAAGAACGCCGTCCATCATGCCTAGACCAGCACGTAGGATTGGCACTACAGTTACTTTTTTACCTTTAATTTGGTCAACTTCTACTGGACCGTTCCAACCGTTAATCGTCACACGCTCAGTTTCAAAATCTGATGTCGCTTCGTATGTTAGAAGGCTACCCACTTCTGTCGCTAGCTCACGAAAACGCTTAGTGCTAATGTCACCTTCACGCATCAGGCCAATTTTATGTTTTACTAGCGGGTGTTTCACTTCAACAACTTTCATTTCCAACTCCGGCAATATTTAAACAAACCTGTAGATTATACACGAACTGTGGGGTTATTTCAGAATCTTTATTCTAATAAAAAAAACCGCGCAAACGTTTGCTCTTGGTAATCAAGCCCTGTTAGAATAGCGCCGTTTTCACATCCAACTTAAGTTCGAGGACTATCCCGTGAGTGGTAATACTTCTTCTCTAAGCTACAAAGACGCTGGTGTTGATATCGACGCAGGTAATGCACTAGTAGACCGTATCAAAGGTGCTGTTAAACGCACTCGTCGCCCTGAAGTAATGGGCGGTATTGGTGGCTTTGGCGCCCTATGTGAACTTCCAACGAAATACAAAGAGCCAGTACTTGTTTCAGGTACTGATGGTGTTGGTACTAAACTTCGCCTTGCTTTGGATCTGAAAAAACACGACACCATTGGTATCGATCTAGTGGCAATGTGTGTGAACGACTTAATCGTTCAAGGTGGTGAGCCGTTATTCTTCCTAGACTACTACGCAACAGGTAAGCTAGATGTAGATACAGCTGCAGACGTTGTTTCAGGTATTGCTGAAGGTTGTGTTCAAGCAGGTTGTGCACTAATCGGTGGTGAAACGGCTGAAATGCCTGGCATGTACGAAGGCGATGACTACGATGTTGCTGGCTTCTGTGTTGGTGTCGTAGAAAAAGCTGACATCATCGATGGCACTAAAGTAGCTGCAGGTGACGCACTTATCGCTGTTGGTTCAAGTGGTCCACACTCAAACGGTTACTCTTTAATTCGTAAAGTTCTAGAAGTTTCTGGTGCTGATAAAAGTGAAGAGCTAGAAGGTCGTACTATTGGTGAGCACCTACTAGAACCGACTAAGATTTACATCAAATCGGCACTTAAGATGATTGCTGAGCATGACATTCATGCTATCTCGCACATCACAGGTGGTGGTTTCTGGGAAAACATCCCACGCGTACTTCCTGAAGGCACTAAAGCAGTGATTGACGGAAAAAGCTGGGAATGGCCTGCTATCTTCAACTGGCTACAAGAGAAAGGGAACGTGGAAACATTTGAAATGTACCGCACTTTCAACTGTGGTGTAGGCCTAGTTGTTGCTCTACCTAAAGATCAAGCAGACGCTGCTGTTGAACTACTGAAAGCTGAAGGCGAAAACGCTTGGGTTATCGGTGAGATCGCAAACTCTGAAGCTGGCGAAGAGCAAGTAGAAATCAAATAAGTGATACGCTCACTTACTTAGTTAATCAATGAGGACCTTATGGTCCTCATTTTGCTATTTAGCCCGCAGAAAACCTTAGTTTATGTAGGTACATTGTAAATACTTCGGTTAACCAATCGCATGACCCACCCTATGAAGAACAGCCATTCTATGAATAACAGTCACTCTAAGAAAAACATCGTCGTTTTAGTCTCAGGAAGCGGAAGTAACTTGCAAGCCATTTTGGATGCCTGTGATAGCCACACGATTGACGCCTCTGTTAAGGCCGTTTTCTCAAATAAAGCGGATGCTTTTGGTCTAGAGCGTGCAAAATCAGCAGGTGTTGGCGCTCACTCGGTGAATCCAAAAGAATTTAACTCCCGTGAAGAGTTTGATCATGAATTGATGGTTCAGATCGATGCGTACCAACCCGATCTAATCGTACTCGCTGGCTATATGCGTATTCTGAGTTCAGAGTTTGTTCGCCATTACGCGGGGAAAATGATCAATATCCACCCTTCTCTGTTACCTAAGTACCCAGGCTTACACACCCACCAGCGTGCCATTGATGCGCAAGACAAAGAACACGGCACCAGCGTTCACTTTGTTACCGAAGAACTCGATGGTGGCCCAGTGATCTTACAGGCTAAGGTGCCAGTATTTGAAGATGATGATGCTGACATGTTAGCAAGTCGAGTGCTGACTCAAGAACACTGCATTTACCCTATGGTCTGTAAATGGTTTGCCGAAGATCGTTTATCGATGGTAAACGGGCAAGCTGTCTTAGACGGTAAAGTATTAGGCAATCACGGTTACGCAGAAGAGTAATTCGTATAGCTATTCTCGCAATAGTAAATCACGGAATAAAAAGTAAATCACTGAAGAGCAGCCCTTAAAAATCAGAAAACAAAAAGGCCGCTTACTGACTTATTAGTTCAGTAAGCGGCCTTTCTTTTGTTCGGATCAAAAATGATACTATTCGGAACGTTTAGCTCAATGGCTCAGTTGGTGCTTGGCTTGCAACCTTTTTAGGTGCATAAGCAACATCTTCCAATGCTTTGTGGTTATTGCCGATCAGCTCACCAAAATGAAACAACGCGTATTCGCCCGGCTTCATTCTAAACCACTCTTCATTGCATGTTAGAGGCTGAGTTGCTACCACCGTGACCACATCATTCGGCGTGGTCTCTTCTTGGAAGTTTATCTCAACATCTTCATCAATCAGGCTCGCATTACCAAAAGGCGCGCGTCTTGTTATCCAGTACAAATGATTCGTACAGTAGGTCATCACGTACTCGCCATCACTGAGTAACATGTTGAAGACGCCTTTATCTCTTAGCTGATCACAACACTCAGCGACAAAGCGAAACATACCTTCCATGTCTTGAGGTGGCTCAGGAAAACGGTCTTCTAGTTGTTTCACTAACCAACAGAAAGACAGTTCACTGTCCGTCTCACCGACCGGTCTGAAACGACCACTAACCAGATCATCGTAATCCGTTAATTGGCCATTATGTGCGAAGGTCCAGTATCGTCCCCAAAGCTCACGGGTAAATGGGTGAGTATTTTCTAGATTAACGCCACCACGATTGGCTTGACGGATATGACTGACAACAGCTTGACTTTTAATTGGGTAGTTTTGAACCAACTCAGCGATCTTGGATTCACAACTAGGGTTAGGATCTTTAAACGTACGAAAACCCTTTCCTTCATAGAAAGTAATACCCCAGCCATCGCGGTGCGGGCCAGTATTGCCTCCACGCTGCATAAGACCAGTAAAGCTAAAACAAATATCAGTTGGCACATTCGCGCTCATACCGAGCAATTCACACATGGTTTAATCTACTCCCTATCAAAACCAATGGAGCCTAAGTTGGGCCCCAAATGTCTTTAAAACTATTATTCCATTTCTTTTTCAACAAGCTGAATCACAATGTGGATGATCTTAATGTGAATCTCTTGGATGCGGTCAGCGTAACCAAAATGTGGAACTCGAATTTCGATATCGGCACAACCTGCCATTTTACCGCCATCTTTACCGGTTAGCGCGATGGTTTTCATGCCTTTAGCTTGAGCAGCTTCAATCGCTTTCAAAATGTTGACAGAGTTACCTGAAGTCGATAAACCAAACAACACGTCACCCTTACGGCCTACGGCTTCTACATAACGAGAAAATACGTGATCGTAGCCAAAGTCGTTACTTACACAAGATAAATGGCTAGGGTCTGAAATCGCAATACCAGCGTAACCTGGACGATTTTCACGGTATCGGCCAGTAAGCTCTTCCGCGAAGTGCATCGCATCACAGTGTGAGCCACCGTTACCACAAGAAAGTACTTTACCCTCTTGCTTAAATGAATCTGCAATCAGTTTTGCGGCAGCTTCAATTTGGGCAATGTTATGGTCATCACTCAAGAACTTGTTAAGAACGTCAGCAGCTTCGTTCAATTCACTTTTGATTAGGTCATGGTACATAAGGCTTATCTCTTATTTTTTTGACGCAACTTAAAGTGCGCGAAATGAGAACTGGGGGTTTCCCCCTCTTTATCATTGAGTTTACCCACAAACATGAAATAGTGTCGACACTTAAGCCCAAAGATTGCCACCTTTATTAGCCTATCGCTGCCGATCCGCCCAAATATTCGCCACCAACCTCTCACAATTAGAACTTTAACTCTATTGAGATCACTTTTTACCCACCTTGGAGTTTTACAAATATTTAATATTTTGTTTACACTTGACTGGTTAGACCTCTTACCTAAACTTAATAACAATAAGTGATCTCTGAAAAGGAAATCGATCATGAACATATTGCTCTCCCTACTCGGCATGACAGCAGTCTTAAGCGTCTGTCTTTACCATAGAGTTAGCCTAGTACGCGCATTAATCGTATTAACCGGCACAATGGTAGCATTAACACTGTTTGGCGGCGTTGCTGTCACTGGCTGGCTTTGCTATCTCTTAGCCATTGCGATTTTTGCTGTACCGGCAATTCGTCAGACTATCATCAGTCAAAAAGCACTTTCTTTGTTTAAAAAAGTACTGCCTGCAATGTCTCAGACAGAAAAGGAAGCATTAGAAGCGGGTACTGTGTGGTGGGAAGCAGAGCTGTTCAAAGGCAAGCCTGAATGGAAGAAACTTCAAAACATCGCTGACCCTAAGCTGTCTGAAGCTGAGCAAGCATTTTTAGATGGTCCAGTAAATACAGTGTGTGAAATGGTCAATGATTACCAAGTAACGCATGAGCTGGCTGATTTGCCACCAGAAGTATGGCAATACCTGAAAGACCATAAATTCTTCGCAATGATCATCAAGAAAAAGTATGGCGGTTTAGAATTCTCAGCTTACGCTCAATCTTTAGTGCTACAAAAGCTAACGGGCGTTTCTAGCGTATTGTCATCAACCGTTGGCGTACCTAACTCGTTAGGCCCCGGTGAGCTATTGCAGCACTACGGTACAGAAGAACAAAGAAACCACTACCTACCCCGCTTAGCGGAAGGTAAAGAGATCCCTTGTTTTGCCCTAACTAGCCCAGAAGCAGGCTCAGATGCAGGTTCAATCCCCGATTACGGCATCGTATGCAAAGGTCAATGGCAAGGCGAAGAAGTTCTAGGTATGCGACTCACTTGGAACAAGCGCTACATTACCCTTGCACCTGTCGCAACAGTATTGGGACTTGCGTTTAAATTACGAGATCCAGACGGCCTACTTGGTGACAAGCAAGAGCTCGGTATCACTTGCGCGCTTATCCCTACAGATTTAAAAGGCGTGAAGATTGGTAATCGTCACTCCCCACTTAACGTACCGTTCCAAAATGGCCCAACCCAAGGTGATGATCTCTTCGTTCCTATCGATTTCATCATTGGTGGCCAGAAAATGGCCGGCCAAGGCTGGCGTATGCTAGTTGAGTGTCTATCTGTTGGTCGTGGTATCACACTGCCTTCAAACTCAACGGGCGGCATTAAATCGGCTGCGCTGGCAACCGGTGCTTACGCTCGCATTCGTCGCCAGTTCAAACAACCTATTGGTCGTATGGAAGGGGTTGAAGAGCCGCTTGCACGCTTAGCAGGTAATGCCTACGTAATGGATGCAGCGAGTAACCTAACGGTTGCAGGTATCGATCTTGGCGAAAAGCCTTCGGTTATCTCAGCAATCGTGAAGTACCACTGTACTCACCGTGGCCAACGCAGCATCATCGATGCGATGGATATCGTCGGTGGTAAAGGTATTTGCTTAGGTCCATCAAACTTCTTAGCTCGTAGCTACCAAGGCGCGCCAATCGCGATTACCGTGGAAGGTGCCAACATCCTAACTCGTTCGATGATCATCTATGGTCAAGGTGCAATTCGTTGTCATCCTTACGTACTGAATGAAATGGAAGCCGCTTATTCTGAAAGCAGCGATGCACTGGATAAGTTTGATTCAGCGTTAGCAGGACACGTTAGCTTTACGATGAGCAACCTAGTCCGCAGTGTGTGGTTTGGTTTAACCGATGGTCGAGGCTCAGACACGCCAACACCATCTAATAAAGCGGACAAACAAACTCAACGCTACTACCAAAAATTGAACCGCTACAGTGCCAACTTAGCGCTACTTTCTGACATTTCAATGGCCGTTTTGGGTGGTTCACTGAAACGCAGAGAGCGCCTATCAGCAAGATTAGGCGATATCCTAAGCCAACTGTACCTAGGTTCAGCAACACTTAAGCGCTTCGAAAGTGAAGGCAGCCACGCTGAAGACTTACCGTTAGTACATTGGGGCATGCAAGATAGTTTACGTCAGACTGAAGTTGCGATTGATGAGTTCCTAGCGAACTTCCCTAATCCTGTGATTGGCCGTTTACTTCGTGTTGTGTTGATGCCATTCGGTCGCATTCGTCGTGCACCAAACGACAAACTGGATAGCCAAGTCGCGCACATTCTACAAACGCCAAGCGAAACACGTTCTCGTATCGGCCGTGGCCAATACTTGGAAGCGACTGAATACAACCCAGTAGGTAAGATTGAAAAAGCGTTAGAAGTGATTCTTCAAGCAGAACCTCTATTCAACAAAGTCTGCAAAGAGACGCACCAAAAGCGCGCTTTCTTACGACTAGACCTTGTTGCTCAATTAGGGTTAGAGAAAGGCATCTTAACGCAAGAAGAGGCAGATTTGCTGATTAGCGCCGAGGAACATAGACTGTACACGATTAACGTTGACGACTTCTCTCCTGAGGAGCTTGCAGCAAAGTCTCAGTACCCAGACCAATCGATTGATAACGTCGCTTAAGGTTAGAAAAAGAAACAAAAACGGGACTCCTATGAGTCCCGTTTTTTTTGTTCATGACATCGTTGTCACAAATTTTAATGCTTACTTTCTCGAGATTTGTTCTCTCGAAGTTTGCTCTCTCAAGACAACTCCAATGATATAGGCGAGTTACTTAGGAGCCTTAAGCTGCATCTCTGGTTGAGCTTTTTTCTTCGCCTTTACCCGACGAACCACAAACCAAATCAATAAACCTAATAGAATCGCGACCACATTACCCACCGCAATAATGATAATACTGCGCTGTCTGTCATCTTCTCGCTTCTGAAGTATCATCAACTCTGCTGCGATACGCTTTTGCTCAGCAAGCGCTTGTTCTTGCAGGCGTCGTGACTCCGCTAAGTCGATATCTTCAACAACGCTGTACGAGTGCTCGGTAATGGGAAAGATCAGTGGACGTTGGCTTGAGGCATCAGTAGCGTAAACCATCCCCGACCAGTTATAAATCCCCAAATCGCCATTATAAGGCAGCTCTAAAGCGACTTTCATTGCATCGACCTCAGCTTGGCCCTGCTTATACATTTCGTATTCATCCGGAGCCTTGTGTTCAACATGAACCGCTAACGAACTAGGCGCAATCATGCCCGGCTCCCCTGAAACGACAATCGTATGAGGCTGCCCCTCTTTTCGAGACTGAATGAAGGTTGTAGTGATCGGTGTTGGGTACACCAAAACTTCTTGCTCTTGCGCTCGCAGGAACACACCATTGCCAGAAGTAATACGCGCGCGGTATTTACCGGGCTCAATATCAATCGGCAACGACACAGTGAAAACGCCATCTCCGGCTTGTTCATCAAGACCACTGCCATCGTCGGCAAACTCGCCCATCACAACCGGAATTGGGCGCGCCTCTCTCACTAAAGACTCTTCATTTTCAACGAACTTAGTAAAAGTGACCTTAAGTTTCACGCGATCTAAAAAATCACGCAGCACAAGAGGCTTGCCGTCAGAGGTCAAACGAGCCGTAAATTTAATGTGTTCGGTTTGATACAGTTTGTCTGGGAAGTCATTGGCATCCAAAACAAGGTGAGACAATAGCTTGATGTTGTTCTTAGGTGAGACTTTACCTACCGCTTGCCAAGGTCCTGGCATCGGTTTGTCGATAGATATGATGTCCATGGATGATTCTTCGTACCAACGGACATTATCAGCATTGCGCCAAGAGTAGTATTTCTTGCCATCCGGACGAACCAAAACGACAGGTTTAGAGTTACCGGCTCGATAAATCACAAAGGTGACTTGTTCAATACTGGGATCAACGCGAAAACGGTTGTCCAATAAACTCATTACGGATTCTGTTGCCGCATGTAAGCTAAAGCTTAACAGCAATAAGTAACCGGTAGCCAATACCCTTAACATAGTTTCTCCCTACTGACGCCAGAGGCAGCTTCCGCTTTTCTCGACGAGATCTAAACGACTTTGATGCGCTTCTACTTCATCGGCCGTAGCTCGTAAAACCTTTAGGGATTTTCGACCACTTTCTGCTCTTCGTATACTTTCACCTTCACCTTCCTTTTGGCCTGCGTTAAATTGCAGCGAAGTTTGCCCACCCGTCATCAATAAATAGACGTCGGCTAGGATCTCCGCATCGAGCAATGCGCCGTGGAGGGTACGGTGCGAGTTATCAATACCGTAACGATCACATAAGATATCTAGGTTGTTTCTTTTGCCTGGAAATATCTTCTTCGCCATGGCCAAGGTATCGGTAACTTTACAGTAGTCATCCGTTTTACCTATCGCTGAGTTTAGCTTCTCAAACTCATAGTCCATAAAGCCCGTATCGAAGGGCGCGTTATGAGCTACCAGCTCAGCACCTTTGATAAAGTCGAGAAACTCTTTATGTATGTCTTGGTATTCTGGCTTATCAATCAAGAATTCATCGGTAATACCGTGAACGCCAATCGCCTCTTCTTGAATCGCACGATCGGGCTTTATATAGACGTGGAAGTGACGCCCGGTCAGCCTACGGTTGATGATCTCTACCGCACCAATTTCAACGATGCGATGCCCCATATAGTGAGGGCCACCTTCTGTATTCATACCGGTGGTTTCGGTATCGAGTACAATGATGCGCTTATTTTCGTCCGAACTGTTTTTTTCGTTCGTGTTTTGTTCTGGAGTGCTACTGGTATTCATAAGGATAACTGTGTCAGACTATGCCGATAATGTGCTTGAGGTAATAGTATCAAATCATGACGAAACAAGTTGAAATTTTCACTGACGGTTCTTGTTTAGGCAACCCAGGTCCTGGTGGCTATGGCATCGTACTTCGCTATAAAAAAGTAGAAAAGACACTAGCCGAAGGCTTTACACTAACGACCAACAACCGTATGGAAATGCTCGCAGCTGTCATCGCTCTCCAAGCACTCAAGGAACCTTGCTCCGTGATTCTGACCACGGATAGCCAATACGTTCGCCAAGGCATCACACAGTGGATCCACAACTGGAAAAAGCGTGACTGGAAAACCGCCGACAAGAAACCGGTTAAAAACGCAGACCTGTGGCAAAGGCTCGATAAAGAAACTGCTCGTCATAGTGTTGATTGGCGCTGGGTTAAAGGACACGCTGGGCACCGAGAAAATGAAATGTGTGATGATTTAGCGCGAAATGCAGCGGAGAATCCGACTCAAGAAGATACGGGCTATCAACCAAGCTAACCATCTTTTAAATGAGATGCAGATTTCAGAAACAGATTCATACTTTCCAAACCTGATTGATAGTTTCCTAACCTAATTGATAGCTTCTTAAACTAGTTGATAATTGATTAACCTAATTAATAGATGAAAAGCCGACTACTAGTCGGCTTTTTCTGTTTTCAACGGATATGAAGCTTTAGCTGAATCCATGGTACGACGCGTATTGGTCCTAAAGCTTGCTCCAACCGGAGAGAAACGTCGCTTAAGGTGCCAATGTGGCTTGATAGGCTTAAGTGGGTAAGTTCGTTTACGAGCAACAATAAAGTATTGGCTGCCAGCAAAGGAAGCACAGCCACCTAAACTATTCTCCAACCACGTCCACATCGCCTGATACTTACTCATCGGAAATAGTGCATAGGTATCGCAGTGAATCACTTCGTAGTTCAATACACCTAACCAGTCTTTAATTCGGTTTGGCGTGTACATACGTCCACTCCAAGGCAAGCTGTTCTTTCGCCAAGGCAGTAAACTTGCGAGTCCGGTAATACTAAACGGATTGAAGCCGGTAATGATGATATAACCATCGTCCATCATCACTCGGTCGACTTCTCTCAATAATCGATGCGGGTCATTGCTATAATCTAACTGATGACTCAGCACCACAACATCAAAGCTTTTCTCCAAAAAGGGTAAATTATAGACATCCGCTATCACATTATGTAATGGGTTCTGGATATCTAGGTTTACTTGATGTTGAATGTTGCATGTGCAGCTAGAAATCTCACTACTGAGACCGCCAAGCTTGAGCATATGGTAACCAAATAGCTTTGGGCACCACTCA
Organism: Vibrio sp. G-C-1; assembly: GCF_021728015.1. Taxonomy (NCBI): domain Bacteria; kingdom Pseudomonadati; phylum Pseudomonadota; class Gammaproteobacteria; order Vibrionales; family Vibrionaceae; genus Vibrio; species Vibrio sp. G-C-1. The sequence goes on from NZ_JAKKCR010000009.1 coordinate 228,961, forward strand.
TCGAGTCGAGTTTGAATAGATTCTCTCAACCAGTCCCCATTGTGCAATTGTGCCCAAGTGTAAGGACGCTCAAACTTCTTTCTGCTACGTGCTGGCTTCATCAATAACCTGTCTCACTTATTCTGTCTCACTAAAAGTGACTGGAGAATCAATAATGTTACATATCAAAAGCATACCTGCATTTAACGACAATTACATCTGGCTGATTCAAAATAGCGATCGTCGTTGTGCTGTCGTCGACCCTGGTGATGCGGCTCCAGTATTAGAGTACTTAGCACATCATGAGCTAACTTTAGATGCAATCTTGATTACACACCACCACCATGATCACATTGGTGGCGTTCCAGAACTAGTCAGACAATTTCCAAGCATAGATGTAGTGGGTCCAAGGAATGAACCGATCCCGACCTTAACTCACCCCGTTGATGATGGTGACCAATTAGAATTGTTTGGTGAAATCTTTTTAGTACTCGGGCTCAGTGGCCACACCGCTGGTCACATTGGTTTTGTGGGCGATGCCAAACTATTTTGTGGCGATGTGCTGTTTTCAGCAGGCTGTGGTCGAATCATGGAAGGCACGCCACAGCAAATGTTTGATGCACTGAACAAGATCACAGCACTTCCTCAAGAAACCGAGGTTTACTGTGCTCATGAATACACCGCCGCGAACATCGCTTTCGCATTAGCGGTTGAGCCTGACAACCAACATTTGCAGCAATATCGCGACCAAGTGAACCGACTCCGAGCTCAGAATAAGTCGACCATCCCCACAAATTTGAGACAAGAGAAGTTTGTGAACCCTTTCTTGCGCTATACCGAGCCAAGTGTAGTGAAATCAGTATCTAATCGTACTGAGCAGACCGATCCTTTATCGGTATTTACCGCTTTACGTGCGTGGAAGAACGAATTTTAACAAATACAGACTTGTCACTCATAGGGGGTGGCAAGTATTATCACCGGCCGTTAATTAAAAAGGCTGTAACATGCGAGTTAAGTACAGCTGGGCTTTGGTATTACTACTTTCTGGTTGCCAATTAACTCAGTCAGAGAATCCAGACCAAGCTTCCGAGCAAACCAACACATCTCCTACTAAAGAAGTTTCTCAAGCGAACGCTTCATCAGAAGCAACAGCCAAAGAAGATCAAAAAGTTGAAGCACCTGTCGTTACTCCACAAACACAAGAAGATGTTTGGAAACGTATTGCGATGCAACTTGAAATGGAAGTACCCGACCAAAAGAAGGTTGATTACTACCGAACTTGGTATTTAAAGCACCCTAGTCATCTAAAAACCGTCTCACAACGTGCTGAACCTTTCCTTTATCTGATCACAACTAAGATTGAAGAAAAAGGCTTACCACTAGAATTGGCACTATTACCCGTTGTAGAAAGTTCTTTCGATGCGTTTGCCTACTCTCATGGCAGCGCAGCAGGTCTATGGCAATTCATTTCTGGCACAGGCAAAGACTACGGGCTTGAACAGAACTTCTGGTACGACGGTCGTCGTGATGTGGCTGCCTCTACTGACGCCGCATTGGATTTCCTCTCAGACCTTAACCGACGTTTCGATGGCGATTGGAACCATGCCATTGCTGCCTATAATAGTGGTGGCGGTCGTGTAAACAGTGCTATCCGCAAGAACAAGAAGCTGGGTAAGCCAATCGACTTCTTCTCTTTGGACTTACCAAGAGAGACCAGCAGCTACGTACCTAAACTGCTTGCTCTAGCTGATGTGATTGCCAACCAAGAAAAGTATGGCATCGATATCCCTGCGATTCCAAATAAGCCAGTACTGGCCCTGGTTAACCCAAACGAACAGCTTGATTTAGCGATTGCTGCAAGCTACGCAGGTATTCCAGTCAAAGAGCTGCAAGGCTACAACCCCGCTTATAACCAATGGGCGACGGCACCTGAAAAGCATCAGCAATTATTGCTTCCTCTAGGCTCTGTTGAAAAGTTCAACAAAGAAGTGGCGGCCAATAAAGGCAAAGGCATGAAGTTGGTGCGTTACAAGGTTCAGTCTGGTGACAGCATTAGCGTACTAGCAAGTAAATATAACACCACCAGCAAAGTGATCCGCTCTGCAAACGGTTTAAGCAACAACAATATTCGTATTGGACAGCACTTACTTATCCCAACATCCACCAAAGACGACAAGACATACGCACTAAGCGCTTCAAATCGCCTAGCAAGCACACAGTCGAAGAGTCGAGGTCAATATAAGCTTAGTCATACCGTAAAAAGTGGTGACAGCCTATGGACGATTGCACGCGCAAATAAGGTATCTCATCAATCACTGGCTAAGTGGAATGGTATGGGGCCACGCGACACGCTTCGAATTGGTCAAGAACTGGTCATTTGGAAGAATAGTTCCGACGGTGCCATCATTCGAACTGTCTTTTATAACGTAAGATCAGGTGACACAGTCAGCGGTATTGCATCAAAGTTCAAAGTAAAAAGCGCAGATGTTGTAAAATGGAACGCTTTGCAGAACAAGAAATACCTACAGCCAGGACAAAAACTGAAGCTGTATGTTGATGTAACTAAGGTAAGTGTATGAACCCGTCAAGTAACCCACTCGTCATGCTGTTGGATATATTCCGTTCACCAACAGCTTGTTTCTTAGCGCTTTATCAGCGAAGTGCTTGGGGATGGCAACCCTACGTCGTATTAATGCTCAGCCCATTTTTATTCTGGGGTGCTTATTTTTCGAATGTAGATTTTGCATGGTTAAGTGCAGAATTGTCACAACAACTGGCTCAAACGAACCCTGACCAATTGGCGTTACTTGACAGTAATACCCTACTCGCGAGTGAAATCATCAGCGATGTGTTTGGCCGAACATTAACCATCATTCTGTTGGCATTCTGGTTTAATCTAGCAACCAAACCAAGCCAGCATCAACATAGCTTTTGGCGATGGTTTGCAGCGGCATCGGTTGTGATATTCCCGGCTGTTTTAGGTGACGTAGCAAGCTACGCAAGCCTGATACTCAAGCATGGACAAGTGATGAGCTACGCTGCTGACTTGAACAGCTTAAACGGCTTAATCAAGTTACCACTGACCAATGATTGGTCGCAGTTTGCCAGCTCTTTACCACTGTTATTACCATGGTATATCGTGTTGGGTTATGCAGCCGTATTAACGTGGACTGAGTTTGAACGTGGGCAAGCGCTTGTGATTTCAGGCTTACCATGGGTTGGCTACTACCTAATCTGGGCGCTCTACATTTTAATCTTTTAGGTTGAAGAGGTAAGGCTAGCGAAAACTCTCTAGCCTATTTGCTCCGTTAGATTACCCAACGTAACCACCGTGCGAATAGTTAAGCTCCAATAGCTAATAACTATTTAGCCTTAAAGGTCACTCGCATAGGGTTATGATCAGAAGCGTCCGTAATGGGCGCTTTTGCATTTTCTACCTCTAGCCCTCGATAGAACACATGGTCGAGCACCAATCCTGTCATAAACTGAGTTCGGTTATCCGGTTCAAAGGCAACCTCCGTCAAACCGACCTGTTCCAACGCGCCTTTCAATACCGCAAAGCGAGCCTCACTCCAGCTATTAAAATCCCCAGCAAAAATAACAGGCCCACGATACTGTTGCAGATTGTCAGTTAAGCTCTTGAGCTGAGCCTCGTAATCTTCCGTACCAAAGGTAAAGTTCACAGCATGGATATTAATAACCGCCAGTTGTTCGCCGTTACTAAGTTGGTAACGAGACCAAAGCGCCGATTTAGGCAATTGAAGCCAAGGTTCTTCATGAGTATACGCACAAGCTTCGATCGGTAAATGCGTCGCTAAGTTAAGTACGCCAGCACTTTTTTCAAAGGCTTCAAACGCATTCACACGAGTGCTTCCCCACTGGCCGCTCGTTACCCATTGGCGAAGCTCTACTGTCATACTCGCTTCTTGCAGCAAGACTAAATCGCTACCTGCCGACAGCTTATTTAACTCACTCTGCCAATTATTTCGGTTTTGCTTGTAGATATTCCACACCGTAATGTCTAAACCATCAGACACATCAATCGCTTTCGGTGCAGAGTTTTGGTAACAACTGTAGATGTCGTTACTGGTACTTTGAGAGGAAGTGATCAGGTTGGGTTTATTCGGGATCACGAAGATAAAATGAAAACTAACGACAGCAAGCGTTATCAATAGCGTGATAACAATGATGGTTTTCTTAAACATAAAGCACCCTACCAGAAATGAAAAAGGAGCGATAAACGCTCCTTTTAGGGTAATAGTTTTTTTATACGGCGTCTTCGTCTTCTTCGCCAGTACGAATACGTACCACACGTTCAACGTCTGTAATGAAGATCTTACCGTCGCCGATTTTACCGGTTTGAGCCGTTTCGATAATGGTATCAACACACTGGTCAGCCACTTCGTCGGTCACAACGATTTCCAATTTCACTTTAGGTAAAAAGTCGACCATGTACTCTGCGCCGCGATATAGCTCAGTATGACCTTTCTGGCGTCCAAAGCCTTTAACTTCAGATACTGTCATACCCGTAATACCCACTTCTGCAAGTGCTTCACGTACATCATCAAGTTTGAATGGCTTGATAATGGCTTCAATCTTTTTCATGTTCATCCCTTAAACTGTGCGAATAGCTCATTATCGGTTAGCTATAGTAAACATTCAATGAAAAAAGCCAGAGCTTTAAAGCTCTGGCTCGAAATTTATCATCTTGTTTAATCAGCGCTTTGAGAAGGTTTTACTTAAGGCTTGCGTAGTAAGCGGCTAGATTCGCGATATCTTCATCACTCAGCATAGAAGCTTGAGCCTGCATCACAGCGGCCAAGCCACCATTACGCTGTTTTGTTTTGTAAGCGTTGATCGATGAAACGATGTACTGCTCGTTTTGTCCTTTCAGGTTTGGGTAACCTGGGATCATAGCGATACCATCGGCGCCATGACAAGCCGCACAGATTGCTGCTTTAGCTTGGCCCGCAGCAACATCACCCGCCAGAGCGTTACCACTCAATAGTCCAAGTCCGAGAACTAATCCTAGTGTAATTTTCTTCATTGCATATTCCATTAATTATTTTTATTAAAGTGACGGTGAATTGTGACACAAACTTTTTCTACTTGCTCCAAAGCGCTTCACAATCTTGACCTTCGTAGTTTTTATCTACGAATAAGCCTAAAACAGCGATCACTCGATCGCCATCCATTAATATCGGCGTTCTGCGTCTTAACCAACTGGGTACTTGGTATTCCTGAAACAGCTTCTTGAGCTTTCTACTATGCCCGCGCCCAACAGGGTGAGCCGAGAGTCCTTCAGGGTTAAAGATCACTCTTAGTGTTGCGCTTGTATCCGACAAACTAAAGCTTTGCACATCACGGTTGTTAGATTCGCCATCACTCAGTGCTGAATTTAAGCGTAACTCCCCTAAGCCATCGGGTAGCGTCAAACTCTCACCCATTGAAAGATGGCTTTGCCAGTCGGATAAGTCTTTAGTCTCTCTCACCAAATAGAGCTGATGATTAAAGCGTCGAACTTCGGCATCATTCAACACCAGCTTAGGGTTGGCGTCCGTCTGAGCGCATGCGACTTCATCCCAAATAAGCTTGAGCTGCTTTTTACTCGGCATCGGTTGATTGCAATGACTCAACCACATTCTTAGCAGGCGTGCTCGTAACAAGTCTGAGTGTTGAGATAACGCCTCAACGCTTAAGTTTTGGCTATCCCCTAAAGCTTGCTGAAAGTGTGATTCAAGCAACTCATCCAACAGTAACTCTTGCTCTGCACATAATTGAGCACTGCGACTGACCGCATCTCGAAAATTGGGCCATCGCTCAGTCAGCGTTGGCGTTACTTGATGGCGAATAAAGTTACGGTCAAAACGCAGATCCTGATTACTCTCATCTTCCACCCAAGTTAAACCCATGTCGTGCGCCGACGCTTCAATGTCTGATCGAGTCACTGAAAGTAGCGGTCGAACGATAAACGCTTCGCCAAACGACATCACTTTCGCCATTGAAGAAAGTCCTTTCGGACCACTGCCACGCTTCAATGCTAACAAGAATGTCTCAAGTTGGTCGTCGATGTGTTGACCTGTAATGAGAATATCACCAAAAATCAGGTGCTTCTGAAACGCATTATAACGAGCATCTCGAGCCAGCTTTTCTACGCTCTCACCACTGTCGATATCCAGCGAGACTCGCTCTACAGCTAACGAAACTGACAAAGCATCACACCATGTTTGGCACTGCTCAGCCCAGTGATCAGCATTGTTGCTTAAACCGTGGTGAACGTGCACCGCGCAGCACTCAATGCCATGCGTTTGCGCGTACTGCGCTGCTAACTCTAACAAAACTCGAGAATCAACACCGCCACTGAAAGCCACGATCAACCGATGAGGCTTGAGTGCGCTTTGATTAAGTACAGATGTGAAGGTTTCGATTATGTGAGTCATGAGTGAGTGAACCATGAGAATAGGTTTGAAGGGAGAATGTTCTAATAATAAAAAAGGGTTGGCACTGAGTCCAACCCTTTCATCATCTTGTTACTTGAAGCTGCCTCATTTCAAGGCACGCTTATCAGCAGTAACCGTAGCTCATTAGGCGTTGGTAACGACGCTCAAGTAGTGCTTCGTTATCAAACTGCTCTAGCTCTTCTAGCTGTTTAACTAGCATGTCTTTCATGTTCTGAGCCGTTTGTACTGGGTCGCGGTGCGCGCCACCTAGAGGCTCAGGAATGATTTCGTCGATAAGCTCAAGATCTTTCAGACGAGGAGCAACTAGGCCCATCGCTTCAGCAGCTTGTGGTGCTTTATCTGAATCACGCCACAAGATTGAAGCACAACCTTCTGGAGAGATTACTGAGTACGTAGAGTACTGAAGCATGTTCACGTAGTCACCAACACCAATCGCTAGTGCACCACCTGAACCGCCTTCACCAACAACGTTACAGATAACTGGCACAGATAGGCCAGCCATAACTTTAAGGTTCTTTGCGATAGCTTCAGATTGACCACGCTCTTCTGCACCAACACCTGGGTATGCACCCGCTGTGTCGATGAAAGTAATGATTGGCATGTTGAAACGTTCAGCTGTTTCCATTAGGCGAAGTGCCTTACGGTAACCTTCTGGCTTTGGCATACCAAAGTTACGAATCACTTTTTCTTTAGTCTCACGACCTTTCTGGTGACCAATAACCATAACAGGACGACCATTTAGACGAGCCATACCACCCACAATTGCTTTGTCGTCAGCGAAAGCGCGATCGCCCGCCATCTCTTCAAATTCTGTGAAGGCATGCTCCAGGTAATCTTTGGTGTAAGGACGTTGAGGGTGACGAGCAAGTTGAGCTACCTGCCATGCACCTAAGTCACTAAAGATTTTCTGTTTAAGCTCTAAGCTTTTTTTCTCTAGTTGTTCGATTTCTTTGTCTAGATCTACCGCTGTGTCACCACCGTGACGCGAAACGTCGCGTAGCGCTTCGATTTTTGCTTCAAGTTCAGCGATAGGCTTTTCAAATTCTAGAAAGTTCAGGCTCATCTATGAATCCTTGTTGATTCAGCTCCGCATTCATGGAGCTAAATTTTAGTTAAATTCGAGTTCTACTTGGCTATTTCCAAGCAGCTGTTTTAATTCGTCTAGTAATGTATCACTTGGCGTCACACGCCATTCTGTGCCCAATGTTAACCGCGCTCTAGCGTCGGCACGCTGGTAGTATACATTGACTGGGACCGTTCCGGCTCTATAAGGTTCTAAGATTTGACTAAAGCGTTCAAAAAATTGACCATTAATTTGGGATTGGTCGATAGATATCGACACCCCACGAGCATATTTCTCACGGGCGCTTCCTAAGTCCATGACCTCGCGCGCGGACATTTTAAGCCCACCATTGAAATCATCAAAGCTGACCTGTCCAGAAACGACCACAATTTTGTCTTTTTCGAGCAATTCAGCGTAGCGATCGAGCGCATCAGAGAACAACATCACTTCCATTCGTCCTGATCGGTCGTCAAGAGTCATCAAACCAATTCGAGTTCCACGCTTCGTGGTCATTACCCTAGCTGCGATCACCAAACCTGCAATCGTCAAAGACTGATCACGACGAGTTGGCGTAGTGTCTTTCAAACGACAGCTAGTGTATTTGGCTAACTCTTTAATGTAAGCATTAACCGGGTGACCTGTTAAATACAAGCCCAGCGTTTCACGTTCACCTTCAAGCCAAACTTTTTCAGGCCATTTAGGTACTTGGGTATACTTGTGTTCAACTTCTTCTGGAGCATCGGTTAACACACCGAACATATCCGATTGACCAAACGACTCGGCATGGTGATGTTGACTCGCCGCCTTCACCGCATCTTTCAATGATGCCATCATCGCAGCTCGGTGAGGACCTAATCTATCTAACGCGCCGGATAGAATCAACTTTTCAATAACACGTTTGTTGACCTTCTTCAGATCAAGACGTGCACAGAAGTCGAATAAATCTTTAAAGTAACCGCCTTTATTTCGCGCTTCAATGATGGCTTCAATAGGGCCTTCACCCACCCCCTTAATCGCACCAATACCATAAACAATCGCGCCGTCTTCATCGACATTAAAGCGGTATAGACCCGAGTTGATATCGGGTGGAAGTAGCTTGAGCTTCATTCGGAAACACTCATCGACAAGGCCAATAACCTTTTCGGTGTTATCCATATCTGCGGTCATTACCGCTGCCATAAACTCCGCTGGGTAATGGGTTTTCAGCCACAGCGTTTGATAAGAAACCAGTGCGTATGCAGCCGAGTGAGATTTGTTAAAGCCGTAGCCCGCAAACTTCTCTACCAAGTCAAAGATCTTCATGGACAGTTCGCCATCAACACCATTGGCTTCAGCACCTTCTTTAAAGGTACCGCGCTGTTTTGCCATCTCTTCAGGCTTTTTCTTACCCATCGCACGACGCAACATATCGGCTCCACCAAGCGTATAACCCGCAAGGATCTGAGCGATTTGCATTACCTGTTCTTGATACAGGATGATGCCGTAAGTCGGTTCTAGTGTTTCTTTTAACGATTCGTGTTGCCACGTTTCATCAGGATAAGATACAGCTTCTCGGCCGTGTTTACGGTCGATAAAGTTATCTACCATGCCTGATTGCAGAGGGCCCGGACGGAACAAAGCTACCAATGCGATGATATCTTCAAAAGAGTCGGGTTGTAGACGCTTGATCAGATCTTTCATACCGCGTGATTCCAGTTGGAATACCGCCGTCGTTTCAGAATTTTGTAATAGGTTAAATGACGCTTGGTCATCTAGAGGAATCGATTCAATACGAACCGGCTCTTTACCCTCTTTCTTCAAGCGTGGGTTTACGAGGCCTAACGCCCAATCGATGATGGTCAGGGTACGTAGACCCAAGAAGTCGAATTTAACCAAACCGGCGGTTTCAACGTCATTCTTATCGAATTGCGTTACCGGGAAGTTGCCTTCCGCATCGGCATAAATAGGTGCAAAGTCGGTAATCGTGGTGGGTGAGATAACAACACCACCCGCGTGCTTACCGGCATTTCGCGTACAACCCTCAAGAATACGACACTTATCAATCAGTTCGCGTACTTCTTCATCACCGTCGTAGAGTTCTGGCAATGCTGGCTCAGCAAGGAAGGCCTTCTCTAGCGTCATGCCCGGATCAGGTGGAACTAGCTTAGAAATACGGTCAACGAAACCAAACGGGTGGCCCAAGACTCGGCCAACGTCACGAATTACCGCTTTTGCCGCCATAGTACCAAAGGTGATGATCTGAGAAACGGCATCACGACCGTACATCTCGGCTACGTGATCAATAACTTGGTCGCGTTTATCCATGCAGAAGTCGATATCGAAATCGGGCATAGATACACGTTCTGGGTTCAAGAAACGTTCGAACAGCAAGTCATATTCAAGTGGATCAAGATCGGTGATATCCAATGCGTAAGCCACCAAAGAACCGGCACCAGAACCACGACCCGGACCTACTGGTACGTCGTTATCTTTTGACCACTGGATGAACTCCATTACGATCAAGAAGTAACCCGGGAACCCCATATTGTTGACAACTTCAAGTTCAATCTTAAGTCGCTCATCGTATTCAGGTCTGCGTTCAGCTCGAATTTTCTCATCAGGGAATAGAAACGCTAAACGACGCTCAAGGCCTTCTTCTGATTTTTTAATCAAGAAGTCTTCAATCGCCAAACCTTCCGTTGGGAAGTTAGGTAAGAAGTATTCGCCCAGTCGAACTGTTACGTTACAACGCTTAGCAATTTCGACACTGTTTTCCAGTGCTTCAGGGATGTCTGAGAACAACTCACACATCTCTTCTTCACTACGCAAGTATTGTTGTGAGCTGTAGTTTTTCGGTCGACGTGGATCAACCATTGTAAAACCGTCGTGAATAGCCACACGAATTTCATGGGCATCAAACAAGTCTTCAGAAATGAAAACCACTTCGTTGGTCGCGACAACAGGCAGGTCTTCTTGTTCAGCAAGCTCTAGCGCAAAGTGCAGATAAGACTCTTCATCCGGGCGCCCAGTACGAATGAGCTCCAGATAAAAACGGTCTGCGAAATGTGTTTTGTAAAACTCAACGCTGCTTGCAACCAACTCTCGATTGCCTTTCAGCAACGCCTTACCAATCTCACCCTCTTTTGCTCCCGATAGAAGAATCAGGCCTTCGGCATGTTCAATCAGCCACTCTTTATCAATAACAGGCTGATGTTGTACATGACCACGAAGGTAAGCTTTTGAAATCAATAATGTTAGGTTGTTGTAACCTTTATTATTCGTTGCAATAACAGTGAGTTTGGTCAATTCATCGCCAAAATCCTGAGACTGCATCAAGAAGTCAGCACCAATAATTGGCTTAACCCCACACCCATGGGCAGTACCGTAAAATTTCACCAAGCCACATAGGTTAGTAAAGTCGGTCAATGCTAGAGCGGGCATACCCATTTCAGCGACTTTCTTAACTAATGGTGGCACCTTAGATAGGCCATCCACCATCGAAAAATCACTGTGTACGCGTAGGTGAACAAATTTTGGATCTGACATTATTTTTCCTGAGTTCTAGGTTTAGGCCTAGGATTACAACTGTGTGTATTCTATTTTTTTCTACCGCAAATAAGCAACTTTATTCGATGCCTTGCTCCGGTCAACATGAGTCTAAGCAATATAAAGCTCTAACCAATACTAAGCCCTAATCAATATACAGCCTTAGTCGACGAGCTTTAATCGAGACCTAAAATGCGCTTTACTGGCTTAAAGCTTTTGCGGTAATGCTCGGTTACACCGTGTTTTTCAATCGCTTCGAAATGCGCTTTGGTCGGATAACCTTTATGTTTAGCAAAACCAAACTCTGGATGAAGTTTATCAAGTTCTTCCATCTCTTGGTCACGAACAACTTTAGCGATGATAGATGCCGCACTGATTTCAGCAACTCGCAAGTCCCCTTTTACAATAGCAAGACCATCCATCGGCAGTTCAGGAACGCGGTTTCCATCGATTAGTGCCATATCAGGTTGAACGCTTAGCCCTGCGATCGCTCGCTGCATAGCAATCATGGTCGCTTGCAGAATATTCCACTCATCAATTTCTTGCGGGGAACAACGGCCAACAGACCAAGCCAAGGCTTTCTCTTTGATTTCAGGAAACAGAGCCAGACGCTTCTTCTCAGACAGTTTCTTTGAGTCGTTCAAATCTTCGATTGGATTATTAGGATCGAGGATAACCGCAGCAGTAACAACATCGCCAACTAACGGCCCGCGCCCTACTTCATCAACACCAGCAAATAATTGGTAGCCTTGAGGATACTCAAAAGGAGGAAGCTCTTTTTTCTCTTTTACTGCCATAATTCTTCTCTTAATGTTCTGTAAACGAGCACTTTATGACTCAACACATGGTCGATCTATCAATTTCAATACCGCGTTAGCCGCTTGTTTATCCGCGTCTTTACGAATCCAATGATGCATCTCGGTAAAGCGTTCGATTAATGCGCTGTTATCAGCGGATAGCATCTTATCGACAGACGGAAACAAGAAGTCTGGGTGACACTCATCAAGAATATGCTCTTTCACAATCTCTTCGCCAGCCAAAATGTTCGGCAACGATACGAACTCAGTAATCGATAATTTCTTAACAATATAACCCGTCAGTTTATTTACTTTGTAGCCAACGACCATTGGGCGTTTCAGCAACATGCATTCGAGAGCAACAGTACCCGAAGCTAACAGAACAGAATCAGCAGCGGTAATCACGTTGGTGGCGGTATCTTCTACCAATGTAAATTCAAGTTCAGGTGCCGTCGATTGCCAAATTTCAGTGAACTGCTTTTTACGTTGCTCATTAACGAGCGCAACAACAAAGTTGACATCAGGGTATTTTTGCTTAATACGCTGGCAAGTCTCAATAAAGGGTTGAGCAATCAAACTCATCTCACCACCGCGACTACCCGGTAATACGGCTAACCAAGGCTTATCTTGATCTAAACCTAAAAGCTCGCGAGCTTCTTTTTTATTCGGTTCTAGTGGAATGGTGTCTGCCAATGTATGGCCAACAAATTCACAAGCAACATTATATTTATCGTAGAATGCCTTTTCGAACGGCAAGAAAGCCAGCACCAAGTCGGTTGCTTTATCGATTTTAAAGATACGCTTTGGACGCCATGCCCATACTGAAGGGCTGACATAATGAACGGTCTTAATACCCGCGTTCTTAAGATCCAATTCAAGTCTTAGGTTGAAATCTGGCGCATCGATACCAACGAAGACATCTGGCGGGTTTTGAGTGAAATACTTAACCAGTTCCGCTTTCACTTTTAACAAACGAGGTAAACGACCAAGCACTTCTACAAGCCCCATCACGGCAAGCTCTTCCATTTCGAAAAGAGACTCACAACCAAGCGCTTTCATTTTTGGTCCGCCAATACCCACGAATTCAGCATTCGGATATTGTGATTTGACCGCTTTAATAAAACCCTCGCCAAGCGTGTCACCCGAGAGTTCTCCGACGACGATACCTACGCGTAGAGGTTCATTCGAAACAAAGTCCGAGCTATTGGTTGCTGCTTCTTGCTGTGCCATAGTTTTCCAATCCCCTTGTTGCCTAAAACAAAAAAGACCGCCCAATGAGTAGCGATCTTTTTGTTATACCAATCTGATTAAGTCATTATTGTCGTACTTGCGCTGATTGGTAAACAATCATATCAAGTATTAACGAATAATACCGCGCTCAGAGTTCTCTAGCATTTCTAGCATAGGAGTAACCGAAGTAAACTCTTTCGCCATTTCAACTAAAGCCGCTTTCGCTTCTTCAAGTGTTTTACCTGAACGGTATAACTCTTTGTACGCTTTCTGTAGTGCACGAATTTCTGGTTTCTCAAATCCGTTACGCTTCAAGCCCACTAGGTTAAGGCCAAATGGAGCCGCATGGTTACCCTGTGCAAGCACGTACGGCAGTACATCTTGAACAACAGCAGAACAGCCGCCAATGTAGGCGTAAGCACCTATTGAACAAAACGGGTGAATCGCAGATAGCGCCATTACACCAGCGTAGTCACCCACGGTTACGTGACCGCCAAGAATAGCGTTGTTACCAATGTGAGTGTGGTTACCAACAATAACATCGTGTGCTACGTGAGCATTAACACAAAGTAAGTTGTCATCACCGATCACTGTGGTTGCTTTGTCTTGAGTTGTACCACGGTGGATTTGAACCGCCTCACGAATCACGTTGCGATCACCGATCACAACTGTTGTCTCTTCGCCACCGTACTTCTTATCTTGGTTCTCTTCACCGATAACAGCGTGTGGGAAGATGCGGTTTTCTTTACCAATGCTTGTGTGACCTTTGATCACCACATGCGACATCACTTCAGTGTCGTCACCAATTGTCACGTTACCAGCAATGTAAGTGAAAGGCCCAACCGTCACGTTAGCACCGATAGTTACATCACCTTCGATTACTGCTGCCGGGTGAATTTTCGCTGTTTCATGAATCATATTAAAACTCTCTACGAGCACATTTAAGTTCAGCTGAACATACAACTACGCCGTCAACTTTAGCAACGCCGTTAAACGATGCAATACCACGACGCTCTTTTAAGAATTCAACTTCGATAATCAGTTGGTCACCTGGCACTACTGGCTTGCGGAATTTAGCTTTATCTACACTTGCAAAGTAGTAAAGCTCGTTACCAGAAGGGGCACCAAATGATTTAAATGCTAGAAGACCTGTTGCTTGCGCCATTGCTTCTAAGATCAACACGCCTGGGAATACAGGAAGTTGAGGGAAGTGGCCTGTGAACTGAGGTTCGTTAACAGAGACATTCTTAATCGCAGTCAGTGTTTTTTCTTTTTCAAAGCTAGTCACACGATCAACCATTAAGAATGGGTAGCGATGAGGTAATAGTTCCTGAATTTCAGTAATGTTCATCGTTGTCTGTTCAGTAGTCAAAGTCGTATTCCTATGTATATTCTTTATTTAATTAGAAGGATTATAAACGAAAAAGACTCGCTGTACGCGAGCCTTTTATTAGAAATGCTGGAATTATGATTCCGCGCTCTTCTCGATAAGTTTTTCAACGGTTTTCAAACGCTTGTTCATTTCATCAATACGATGTACACGCGTTGCTGTTTTACGCCAATCTTTGTTTGGCTGTAAAGGAATACCCGAAGAGTACATGCCTTTCTCAGTGATACTGCGCATTACCATCCCCATACCGGTGATTGTAACGCCGCCAACGATTTCAATATGACCATTAATCACACAACCGCCACCAATAATACAGTACTTACCTATCGTCGTGCTGCCTGCGATAATAGTACCACCTGCAATAGCAGAACCATATCCGATGTGAACATTGTGAGCAATTTGAAGCTGGTTATCTAAGATAACGTTATCTTCAATGATTGTGTCATCTAATGCGCCACGGTCGATGGTTGTACACGCGCCAATTTCTACACGGTTACCAATGCGAACTGAACCGACTTGTGGAATCTTAACCCACTCACCTTTCTCGTTCGCATAACCAAAGCCATCAGAGCCAATGACAGTGCTTGATTGAATCAAACACGCGTCACCAATCACGACTTCATGGTAAACACTTACATTAGCCCATAGCTTAGTGCCTGTGCCAATATTTGCATTTTTACCAATAAAACAACCCGCTCCGATGATCACATCATCACCAAGTACCACACCAGACTCAATCACAGCGTTCGCACCGATAGACACATTTTGTCCAATGGTTGCATCGCTTGAAATTGAAGCAGAATCAGCGATAGCCGCTGCGGGTGCAGGAGTAGTATCAAGCGCTTGAGCAACTTTAGCAAAAGCAACGTAAGGGTCGCTGACCACAATCACGTTGGTCTTACACAGTTCGCGCTCACTCTCTTTAACCATAATAGCGGATGCTTTACAGTCACCAAGGTGCTTGCTGTACTTCACGTTCGAAAGGAACGTAATGTTTCCTTCTTGCGCTTTATCCATAGGAGCAACTGCTGAAACGGTAACCATACCGTCTCCGTGTAGCTCTCCCCCGGTAATCGTTGCCAATTCGGCTAAAGTCAGGTTCTTCATAAACTTATTTCAGTGATTTAATTACTTGCTCAGAGATGTTGTATTCCGGCTTGCCGTACTGCAGAGCTTGAATATCAACAATCATGTCGTAGCCTTCTTTCTCTGCAACTTTAGTTACAGCATCTTGAATCACTTTGAATAGCTTCTGCTTCTCTTGTGCTTCACGACGTTGGCTTGCTTTTTCTAGTGCTTGAGCTTTGATTTTGTACTTACTGTCTAGTTGACCGACTTCGATACGAAGCTTCTCAACTTCGTCAGGACCTAGTAGTTCACCATCACGCTTAAGCTTTTCAATCTTAGTTTTTGCTTCTGCTTGAATGCTCTGCAGCTCAGCAGCTTTATCTTTGAACTCTTCCTGCATTTTTTGAAGAACAACTTCGCGCTGAGGTAGAGCCTGGAATACTTGTGCAGTGTTTACATAACCCACTTTTTGCGCAGCTTCAGCAGCTGTTGCAAAGAAAGAAGAGCTAAGAACTACAAGGCCTAAACCTGCTGCTTTAATCATATTTTTCAAAATATTGTCCTTTAAATATTAGAAAGTTCTACCAATGGTAAATGTGAAGAATTCTTCATCATCACCTTCGTAAATTTTAACGGGTTTCGCTAGAGAGAAAACCAATGGGCCCATCGGCGACATCCATTGAAGGGCTGCACCATAAGATGAACGGTAATTTGTTGGATCAGAGTAATCGTAGTAATACTGGCTGCCACTGTTAGGTGCACCACGGTCTACGAACTCGGTATCCCATACACTTGCCATGTCGAAGAAGACACTGGTTCGAATCTGGCTACGTGCTTCATCAGAAGCAAACGGCGTAGGTACAATTAACTCTAAACTTGCCAAGGCAACCGCATTACCACCAACCGAATCATCGGTTGCTGAGCTGTACGTAGGGTTGTTACCCGTACTGCTCCCGTAAACGGCTTTTGGACCCGCTGAGTTAGAGCCAAAGCCACGCAACGTTGTAAAGCCACCTGCGTAGTAGTTCTCGTAGAATGGGAACAAGTTATCATTACCATCCGTTTGACCGTAACCATTACCATAGCCTAATCGGCCACGCATCAAAAGTGTGAACTCATGCTTTTTGGTCAGCGGGATGTAATGTTTTACATCGTACTGAGCTTTGAAGTACTTAGCGTCAGAGCCTGGTACAGTCATTTTAGCGAAAGCACGTTGGTGGTTACCCTCGGTTGGGAAGAAACCACGGTTAAGGTTGTTACGAGTCCAAGAGATATTGATATCGAAGTCATCAGTTAAGATGTTTTCGTCACCATATTGGTCAATACTTCTCGCGAACTGTTCCACTTGGATATAAGTCGGAACGTTACCGATCTTGTTGTGCGTATAGCCAACACCAAATTCGATACGGTTCAGCTCATCCATAGGGAAGCCCCATGTCAGGCTGGTACCGTAACTTTGGTTGGTATAGTCGACAATACCCGCTTCAGAGGCTTCGAATTCGTTGTAGAAGATCTTACCGCCTAAGCTCACACCATCAAGGTTCCAGTATGGGTCACGGTAGTCTAAGCTCACGTTCTTTTGATAATCGTTCATCATGGCACTTACGCCAACACGGTTACCTGAACCCGCAAAGTTATCTTGTTGCAAACCAACTTGGAAGCTGACACCTGACTCGGTACCGTAACCAACACCAAAGTTGATGCTGCCTGAGTTCGCTTCCTTAACGTTGTAAACCAAGTCAACTTGGTCTTCACTGCCAGGAACACGCACTGTTTGTACATCAACCGTTTCAAAGAAACCTAAACGGTTAAGGCGGCTCTTACCGGTGTCAATTGACTTAGAGTTAAGCCAGCTGCCTTCCATTTGACGCATTTCACGACGTAGTACTTCATCTTTGGTCGAGTTATTACCCGTAAATCGAATATCACGAACGTAGATACGGCTGCCCGCTTCTACATTAATCACCAATGATACTTCTTTCGTCTCATCGTCAAATTCAGGAATAGTACGTACTTGTGGGTACGCATAACCAGACTCACCAAGAATACGTTTTACGCCCTCTTCTAGTGATGTCACAGAAGAGCCGTTGTACGTATCGCCGTCTTCAAATGGTACTAATGCTTCAAAATCAGCCTCACGACCAATCAGCTCACCGCGAAACGCGACATCTTTAACGGTGTAGGCTTCGCCTTCATCAATACCAAGCGTGATGTAAACGCCTTTCTTATCTGGAGAGATCGCTACTTGTGTAGAATCCACCTTAAATTTAAGGTAACCACGGTCAAGGTAGTACGATTTCAACGCTTCGATATCACCCGCTAATACTTGCTTCTGGTATTTTTCATCCGCAAGGAAATTCCACCATGCAACATCAACATTCAGGTTGAAACGGCTCAGTAACTCAGCATCAGAGAAGACTTCATTACCAATAAAGTTGATTTGCTGAATCTTAGCGGATACGCCTTCAGTAAATACAAACTTAAGGTCAGAACGGTTACGTGGCAAAGGTGTCACAACCGCTTTTACTGTCGCGTTGTACTTACCAACACTGTAGTAAAAATCTTCTAGGCCTTTCTCGATGTTACTCAGCGTTGTGCGGTCAAGGGCTTCACCTTCACGAACACCAGATGCATCTAGGTTCTGCTGAAGTTGCTCTTCTTTGATCGCTTTGTTCCCTGAAAATGAAATGCTTGCGATGGTCGGTCGTTCTTTTACTTGAACAACTAAAACACCTTCATCGCGAAGGACCTTAACATCCTCAAAGTTACCTGAAGCATACAGTGCACGAATGATCTCAGATACATCGCCTTCATCCACTTCATCGCCAATACGCACTGGCATTTTCAGTAGAGCTGCACCAAGTGCAACACGCTGTAAACCTTCGATCTTGATATCTTGAACTACAAAGTTTTGTGCTCCGTTCGCAGCCACACTAGTGGCCAATAGACTTGCGAACAGAATTTGCTTAATCGCCATACTTATTCTAATTATTCCTTGCTACTACCAATGCCTGTGAGAAACCATTCACAGACGAGTAAAATCATTAAATATTGCCAGAGCCATCAAAGAGAAGAGGATTGCACCTCCTACTCTGTATCCCATTTCCTGAATTTTTTCAGGGACAGGTTTACGAGTAATGGCCTCAATAGCGAAAAAGAGCAAATGTCCGCCATCAAGCATAGGCAGCGGAACCAAATTAATAATACCCAAATTGACACTAATCAGAGCCAAAAAGCCTAAGAAGTAAACCAAACCGTAATCGGCGGTTGTACCTGCGCCTTTAGCAATTGAAATCGGGCCACTCAAGTTGTTTAAGCCGACATCGCCAACGATGAGCTTCTTGAGCATTGTCAGCGTCAAACTAATGATTTGACCTGTTTTATCAAATGCTTTTCCTACAGACTCAATTACACCAAATTGTAACTCAAAGCGATAATCTTCTGGCCATTCTGCGACTTCTGGAGCAATACCCGCATAGCCGATTATTGAACCATCAGAAAGCTCTCGACTTTTTGGCGTCATAGACAACGACTGTTCAAAACCATTACGCAGTACAATAAGGTTCATGGATTTCATCGGGTTCGAGCGAATCAACTCAACAACCGACTGCCACTGTTCAATTGGCTGCCCATTAATTTCAACAATTTTGTCACCAGCTTCTAGCCCCGCAGAGTATGCAGCGCCATCATCAATAACTTGAGCAAGCACTGTTGATATCTCTGGAGAGTACGGTCTAAAACCAAGCGTTGTCATTGCAGACTCAGTTTCTGGGTTGAACGACCAGTCTGAAATATCCAATGTCATCTGTTGCTCAAAGCCAATATCGTCTTGAGAAGAAACCGTTACTGTCATGGATTGGTCACCAATATGTGATATCAAACCCATATTGACTGATTCCCAATCTGCGGTTTTGATTCCTGAAATAGATTTAAGTTCCATTCCAGTTTCAATTCCGGCTTGTGCAACAATAGATTGCGGGGTGACCTCACCGATCACCGGTTTAACCGCAGGCACGCCAATCAAAAATACCAGCCAATACGCAAACACCGCAAAGATAAAGTTAAATGCTGGGCCTGCACCGACTATCGCCGTGCGTTTCCACAATGGCTTCTTGTCAAAAGCGTATTGCTGCTCTTCTTCAGAAAGGTCGTCAACACGCCCATCGAGCATCTTAACGTAGCCGCCCAGCGGAATCACTGACAAGCTGTATTCAGTACCATCACGGCCGATCTTGCTCCAGATTGATTTACCAAAACCAATCGAGAATTTTTCTACTTTCACACCACAACGACGAGCAACCCAGAAGTGTCCAAACTCATGAACAGCAACCAGGATACCAAGCGCTACAATAAAAGATGCGAAGTTCCACAGAATTCCACTCATGCTAGCTGCTCTTTAATAAATTGAATGGCTATTTGACGAGACATATTATCTAGCTCAAGAAGGCTTTCCAAGCTATCTAAACCCTCAGAGCTATATTGTTCACATACTTTGCTCATAACATGCTCGTTAATGACAGCAATATCGGTAAACTTAACCCGATTGTTCAAAAAGGCATCGACTGCAATTTCATTGGCAGCATTAATTGCTGTTGTTGCATGCTGCCCTAGGTAGCACGCTTCAATTGCTAATCTTAAACATGGGTAACGGCTAAAATCGGGTTCTAGAAAAGTAAGCTCGCCCACTTTGGTGAAATCCAGAGGCTTAACGCCAGCTTCTGTACGCTCAGGATAAGACATCGTCAAAGCGATTGGCGTCGCCATATCGGGTTCACCCATTTGAGCAAGTACCGAGCCATCCTTGTACTGGACCATTGAATGAATCACAGACTGAGGATGAATAATGACTTTTAACTGTTCTTGAGAAGCATTAAATAGCCACTTAGCTTCAATGTACTCTAGACCTTTATTCATCATGGTCGCAGAGTCAACAGAGATCTTAGGGCCCATAGACCAGTTAGGGTGTGCAATAGCTCGAGCCGGTGTTACCGATTCTAACTCAGCAACATCCGTATAGCGGAAAGGACCACCAGAACCTGTCAAGAGAATATGGTTGATACCGTTCTCTTCCAGATTACAACGACCTAGATGGGTTTGTACATTTTGCGGTAGGCATTGGAAGATAGCATTATGCTCACTGTCTACAGGAAGTAGTTCAGCACCGTACTTTTCCACGGCGTCTATAAACAACTGTCCAGACATCACCAAGGCTTCTTTATTAGCAAGCAGAATACGCTTACCAGCCTTAACCGCAGCCATCGTAGGAAGTAAACCTGCCGCTCCCACGATCGCAGCCATTACCGTGTCCACTTCCTCTAGAGAAGCAACCTGACACATGCCTTCTGGGCCTGAAAGTACTGTAACGTTAGGGTAATTAGCGGACAGCATTTCAGTCAGCTGAGATGCTGCATCAGGGCAAGCCATAGCAATATAGCTTGGTTGCCACTTTTCAACTAACGCCAACATCTTTTCGACATTCGACCCGGCAGCCAGTGCCACGACCGAATAGAGATCTGGGTTTTGTTCAACGACTTTTAGTGTACTTGCACCAATTGAGCCGGTAGCGCCAAGGATAGTTAGATTTCGCATCACATATGACCGTAGAAATGAAATAAAGGGCAGAATCACTGCCCTTTATTATTAGAATGCTAAATAAAGCAAAGCAAAGACAGGGAATGCAGCCGTTAAGCTATCTATTCTATCAAGTATACCACCATGACCAGGAATCAGATTACTGCTGTCTTTCACCCCTGAAACACGCTTAAACATGCTTTCAACAAGGTCACCAAGAACAGAGATAACGACAGTCACAAGGGTAATTACAATCATGTGAAGAGGACTTGTGAATTGGATATCAAATAAGTCAGCAAAAATCCAAGCTATGATCACTGCTGTAATAATGCCACCAATAAGACCTTCAATCGTCTTATTAGGGCTTACCGCTGGTGCCATTTTACGCTTACCAAAACTCTTTCCTGAAAAATAAGCACCGCTGTCAGCTGCCCAAACGAGCAAACAAACAAACATCACCAATTTTGCACCGTGGTAAGGATCAACATCGATACCGTTAGCGCGCAGAATAACCACACTCCAAAAAAATGGCAGCAGAGTCAGCACGCCAAATGCGTGACGAAGGAGAGAAGAATCTTTCCATGCGGGCATAGACTTAGGGTAAGTCACCGCCATACCACTCGCTATTACCCACCAAATAGAGCCAATCGTTAGAATGGTGTAGTGAGCGCTAGATAAATGATTAAGGCTAAATGCATCAAAAGGGATAAAAGCAAAACTTGCAGCACTGACTACAACCGTTGGAATCAGCGCTAAATAACGCGATTTGCTTTCAACAAACTGAGTCCACTCCCAAAAGCCCAATAGCGAGATTACTGCTAGTGAAAGAATAAACGTGGGAAGTGATAACTCGAAAATACCTAGAATAACTAGGGGAGCTAAAATCAACGCCGTAATAATTCGTTGTTTCAAACCAAAAAATCCTTATTAACTGTCCATCAGAGCTTTAATTTGCTCACCAGTGCATCCAAAACGACGCTCGCGGTTTACAAACCAAGTCACAGCTTCTACTAAGCTGTCTTCATTAAAGTCTGGCCAGAATTGTTCAGTGAAATACATTTCGGCGTAAGCCAATTGCCAAAGCATAAAGTTACTAATGCGGCACTCGCCACTGGTGCGGATAAGTAGGTCAACTTCAGGAATATCTGCCATAGTCAGGTGCTGTGTAATCATAGCTTCATCAATGTCATCTACATTAATATCGCCAGACTTTACCTGTTGAGCAATTGAGGTCATTGCCTGCTGGATATCCCACTTGCCGCCATAGTTAGCAGCAATATTAATAACCATACCCGTATTGGTGCTAGTCAAAGCTTCTGCTTCTTCTATCTTCTTTTGGAGTCGATCATTGAAACGACTTTTATCACCAATAACACGCAATTGTAGATTATTTTTATGAAGTTTTTTTACCTCACTCGACAGCACTGAAATAAACAGTTCCATCAAGATACCGACTTCTTCTTCAGGACGACGCCAGTTTTCGCTACTAAACGCAAAAAGTGTAACGGCCTTAATGCCAAGTCTGGCAGATGAAGAGATGGTTTTACGAACGGCTTGAACACCGTTTTTATGACCAAAGACGCGAGGCTTGCCCTGAGCTTTTGCCCAGCGGCCATTACCATCCATAATGATAGCAATGTGTTTAGGAAGAGAGTCTGTGAACGCTTGAGAATTATGCATAAAAGAGTGAATCAAATTCTAATAGTCGAACAGAGTAGCATAAAAAAACGCTGAACCGTGAGTACAGCGTTTTTCCGGAAAGAAAAGAATATGGAAAATTAAACTTCCATCAACTCTTTTTCTTTAGTTGCTAGAACTTCATCTACGTTCTTAACCGCAATGTCAGTTAGCTTTTGAATTTCGTCTTGTGCTCTACGATCTTCATCTTCAGAGATTTCTTTGTCTTTCAGAAGTGCTTTTAGATCGCCATTCGCGTCACGACGGATGTTACGGATAGCAACACGGCCACCTTCAGCTTCACCACGAACGATTTTAACAAGGTCTTTACGACGCTCTTCCGTTAACGCTGGAAGTGGTACACGAATAACCGTGCCAGCAGACATAGGGTTTAGGCCTAGGTCAGATGTCAGGATTGCTTTTTCAACTAAAGGAGTCAGTGTTTTATCAAACACTGTAATTGCTAGTGTACGTGCATCTTCTGCAATAACGTTAGCAACTTGAGCCAAAGGCGTTGGTGCACCGTAGTACTCTACAGTAAGACCAGACAGTAGGCTTGGGTGAGCACGGCCTGTACGAATCTTTTGCAGGCTATTTTTAAGTGCATCTACACTTTTATCCATACGCTCTTGAGCGTCTTTTTTGATTTCGTTAATCACAATTTCACCTTGATTATGTTCTTTCTTCAAGAAAGCTTTTTATTTGGAGTGATAAGGATAAGCTTACCAAAGCATAACACCTCAGTAAGCCCGAAAAATTAGTCAGCGTCGCTGATTAATGTACCTTCAGTTTCACCCATAACCACGCGACGTAATGCGCCTGGTTTATTCATGTTAAATACACGGATTGGCATTTTGTGATCACGTGCTAGCGTAAATGCAGCCAAATCCATCACTTTAAGTTCTTTTTCAAGAATAGTGTTGTAAGACAACGTATCATACAGCTCTGCGTCTGGGTTTGCTACTGGGTCAGCAGTAAATACGCCATCTACCTTTGTCGCTTTTAGAACTACGTCAGCTTCAATTTCGATACCACGTAGACACGCAGCAGAATCTGTAGTGAAGAATGGGTTACCAGTACCAGCAGAGAAGATCACAACACGACCTTGACGTAGTTGGCTGATTGCATCTGCCCAGTTGTAGTCGTCACACACACCTTTAAGAGGGATAGCTGACATTACACGTGCATTTACGTAAGCACGGTGCAGGGCGTCACGCATTGCAAGGCCGTTCATTACCGTTGCTAGCATACCCATGTGGTCACCAACAACGCGGTTCATACCTGCTTCAGCAAGGCCTGCACCACGGAAAAGGTTACCGCCACCGATAACAACGCCTACTTGAACACCTAGTTCAACCAATTCTTTTACTTCTTGAGCCATACGATCAAGGACCGTCGCGTCAATACCAAAACCTTCTTCGCCTTGTAGTGCTTCGCCGCTAAGTTTTAACAGAATACGTTGATACGCCGGTTTAGGGTTCGTAGTCATGGAGTTTACCTTCCAAAGAGTTGATGATTAACAGTCATGGATAAAAACTGAAGAGCTCAGTTTGCATTCATAACAGCTAACAGCCGAAAAATAATTCATTATTCATAAAAAGACCGCAGCATTTGCCACGGTCTTTTTTAATCAATACACTAAGGATTAACCTTGTTGTACCGCTGCAACTTCGTCTGCGAAGCTCATTTCAGCCGCTTTCTCGATACCTTCACCAACTTCTAAACGAACGAAGGTAGTAACTGATGCGCCTTTCTCTTTAAGAATGTCAGCAACAGTTTTCTTAGGTTCCATGATGAAAGCTTGACCAGTAAGAGATACTTCGCCCGTGAATTTCTTCATACGGCCGATAACCATTTTCTCAGCGATCTCTTGTGGTTTGCCTTCGTTCATAGCGATTTCAACTTGAACAGCTTTTTCTTTTTCTACTACGTCTGCAGGTACGTCAGATGGGTTAACGTACTCAGGCTTAGAAGCAGCAACGTGCATAGCGATGTGCTTAAGCGTTTCAGCTTCGCCTTCACCAGCAACAACAACACCGATTTTCTCGCCGTGACGGTAAGAAGCAAGTGCAACACCTTCGATTAGCTCAACGCGACGGATGCTGATGTTTTCACCGATTTTAGTTACTAGCGCAATACGTGCGTCTTCAAACTTAGCTTGAAGTGCAACGATATCTAAACGCTCTGCTAGAGCAGCTTCAGCAACTTCGTTAGCGAATGCAAGGAAACCTGCATCTTTAGCTACGAAATCAGTTTGGCAGTTAACTTCAAGAAGAGCAGCAACGCCAGCGTCTTCTTTAATAACGATTGTGCCTTCTGCAGCAACGTTACCAGCTTTTTTAGCTGCTTTCGCTGCGCCAGATTTACGCATATTTTCAATTGCTAGCTCGATGTCGCCTTCAGCAGCAACAAGCGCTTTTTTACATTCCATCATGCCCGCAGCTGTGCGTTCACGAAGTTCTTTAACTAGAGCTGCAGTTACAGTTGCCATTCTCTATTCCTCAGTAAATTCTAAAAAAGATAAAAAACAGGGGCCTCATTAAATGGCCCCTGATATTGACTGTATTTAGCTTGCTTCAAATATCAATATGACACCTGAATATGAACTAAATATGGCTCAGAGCCGCTATTATTCAGCTTCTACGAAACCGTCTTTTTCAGCAGCAGCAGCGATAACAACGTCTTTGTTACGGCCTTCTTTAACCGCGTCAGCAGCAGCGTTAAGGTAAAGCTGTACTGCACGGATTGCATCGTCATTACCAGGAATGATGAAGTCAATGCCGTCTGGGTTAGAGTTAGTATCAACTACAGCGTAAACTGGGATACCTAGGTTGTTAGCTTCTTTAACTGCGATGTGTTCGTGATCAGCATCGATTACGAATAGAGCGTCAGGTAGGCCGCCCATGTTCTTGATACCACCAAGAGATTTCTCTAGCTTCTCCATTTCGCGAGTACGCATTAGAGCTTCTTTCTTAGTAAGCTTGTCGAAAGTACCGTCTTGAGCTTGCGCTTCAAGTTCTTTCAGACGCTTGATAGACTGACGAACAGTTTTGTAGTTCGTTAGCATACCGCCTAACCAGCGGTTGTTAACGTAGAACTGGTTGCTGTTGATAGCAGCTTCTTTAACAGCTTCAGATGCAGCACGCTTAGTACCAACAAAAAGAACTTTACCTTTCTTCTCGCCAACTTTAGCAATTTCAGCTAGAGCTTCGTTGAACATTGGTACAGTTTTTTCTAAGTTGATGATATGAACTTTGCTACGAGCACCAAAGATGAATGGCTTCATTTTTGGGTTCCAGTAACGAGTTTGGTGACCGAAGTGAACACCAGCTTTAAGCATATCGCGCATTGATACAGTTGCCATTTTAAAATCCTCTATGGGGTTAGGCCTCCACACTCCCCATGAATCCGACCCCTAACAACTAACCACTTTTCAGCCGTTATCTGTGTTGTTGAGGCACCCCGGAACATGTGTCGGAATGTGTGTGATTTAAAGAAATAAGTTAATGGACACAAAGCTTGTTTCGCCAAATGGAGAAAACAGTCCTGATGTCCGGCGCGCTTTATACCATATTTTGTCTATCTATGGCTAGAAAAAAATCTAAAAATGGCGACTGCTATACTGATCTTTGACACTGTATTTCTCTTATAAAGAGTATCAATAACACAAGAGACAAACTGTCTAAATTTGAACACTATTCAATCATGCTTAGTAATGTCCACCAGCATTATATGGGTATCAGAATGTTGCGCTAAAATACTGCACTGCTAGAATAGCCCCAATATGCACACTTAGGTGCTACCAAATTTAAGAGATATGCAATGGCTGTAAAAATTAAAACTGCTGAAGAAATTGAAAAAATGCGCGTTGCCGGCAAGCTGGCTTCAGAAATTCTAGAGATGATTGAACCTCACATCCAAGTGGGTACAACGACAGAGGAACTAAACCAAATCTGTCATGAGTACGCTCTAGAAAGAGGCGCATACTCAGCACCACTTGATTACCACGGTTTCCCTAAGTCAATCTGTACTTCTATCAACCACATCGTGTGTCACGGTATTCCAGCATCACAAGATGAGACGGGTAGCACAGGTCAATTCAAACCTGCAGTACTAAAAGATGGCGACATTCTAAACGTTGATATCACTGTGATTGTTCCTGATGACGAAAATGCTGATCTAAGTGTTCGTCCACAAGGCTACCACGGTGACACATCTAAGATGTTCCTTGTGGGTGAAGTTTCTCCAGCAAACAAACGTCTGTGTATGGTTGCTCAAGAAGCACTTTACGAAGGCATGCGTCAGGTTAAACCAGGTGTTCAACTTGGCCAAATCGGTACTGCTATTGAGAAGTACATCAAAACAAACAACAAGAACAACCCACGCGCTAAATTCTCTATTGTTAAAGATTACTGTGGCCACGGTATTGGTTCTGAGTTCCACGAAGATCCACAAGTCGTTCACTACAAAAACAGTGACCGTACCGTACTGAAAGCAGGCATGTGTTTCACAATCGAGCCAATGATCAATGCGGGTAAGTTTGGCTGTCGTCTAGATGACGAAGATAGCTGGACAGTGTACACAGCAGACAGCAAGAACTCAGCTCAGTGGGAACACACTCTGGTTGTAACAGATACTGGTTGTGAGGTACTAACACTACGCAGCGACGATACGATTCCACGTATCATGAAGAACGCTTAGTTCAACAAGCTGAATACCTCAGACTTTTAAAAATATCCTCGCATGTCGAGGATATTTTTTTATCCACTCAATTTCGATTTTCCATCAGCTTCTGTTAAATTGTTTACTATTCTCATTTGCTTGCACGGATAGCAGACTATGCCTTATCAATGTCCCCTTACGTTCAATGACGAACAAATTGAAATCTGCGAAATAAAAAATCAGCTCGAAATCTTCACGCAGTATCAAAAAAATGAATTTCTGAATCATCATCCAGTCACCGATTTGGTGCTGCTTCGTTCCGAATACATGGATTTGCTTCTCAATCGTTTATGGGAGCATTTTGGATTCAACAAACTGCCTCATATTTCACTTGTTGCGGTGGGAGGCTATGGCCGTGGTGAACTACACCCTTTGTCCGATATTGATATCCTCATCGTCTCGCAAAAAACACTGCCACCCGCACTGGGTGAAAAAGTCAGTCAATTCATTACCCTACTCTGGGACTTGAAACTCGAAGTCGGCCACGCGGTGCGTACCATTGCAGAGTGTCTTGAGATCGGCACCGATGATTTAACCGTTGCCACTAACCTGCAAGAGTCGCGCTTACTGTGTGGCAGTGAAGACACCTTCCAAGAGCTGAAGCTAAAGATTCATTCCGATTCATTTTGGCCAAGTGAGACGTTTTACAAAGCCAAGATTCAAGAACAGAGAGAGCGTCATGCTCGTTACCACGACACCACCTATAATTTAGAACCGGACATCAAATCGACTCCGGGAGGGCTCAGAGACATCCACACCCTGAGCTGGGTTGCGCGTCGACATTTTGGTGCAACGTCTTTATTGGAGATGAGCAAATACGGCTTTCTAACCGATGCTGAATATCGTGAGTTGGTCGAGTGCCAAGATTTCTTGTGGCGTGTTCGCTTTGCACTGCACATTGAACTGCGCCGTTACGACAACCGTCTCACGTTTGCCCATCAAGCTCAGGTAGCGGAACACCTGGGTTACAGTGGTGAAGGCAACCGTGGCGTCGAGATGATGATGAAAGAGTTCTATCGAACACTTCGTCGCGTAGCCGAGCTCAATAAGATGCTACTTAAGCTGTTCGATCAAGCGATCATCAATGGCGGTCAAACACAAGAAGCCGAGATTCTCGACAATGATTTCCAACGTCGAGGTTCATTGATCGAAGCGCGTAAGCCGGCCCTATTCCAAGCAAGACCAGAAACGATTCTCGATATGTTTATCCATATCGCGAATGACTCTTCTATCGAAGGGGTAAGCCCACCAACATTGCGACAACTGCGAACCGCACGTCGCCGATTGAATCGCTTCTTGCATACCATTCCTGAAGCTCGTGACAAGTTCATGGATTTGGTTCGCCATCCAAATGCACTGCACAAAGCCTTTAGTTTGATGCACAAATTGGGCGTGCTATCGGCCTATTTGCCACAGTGGAGCCAAATTGTTGGTCAAATGCAGTTTGATCTTTTTCACGTTTACACCGTAGATGAACACAGTATTCGCCTACTCAAACACATCAACCGCTTTGGCCAAATCGAGAACCACGATAAGCACCCTATCTGTTGTGAAGTGTATCCACGAGTTCAAAAGAAAGAGCTGTTGATTCTGGCGGCTATCTTCCACGACATCGGTAAAGGCCGCGGCGGAGACCACTCAGAAATTGGCGCTGTAGAAGCTTACTCTTTCTGTATTGAACACGGGCTATCAAAGCCAGAAGCCAAACAAGTCGCGTGGCTAGTACAAAACCACCTGTTAATGTCAGTGACCGCTCAACGCCGTGATATCTACGATCCGGACGTAATCACAGAGTTCGCCAAGAAAGTTCGCGACGAAGAGTCGTTAGAACTGCTGGTGTGCCTAACGGTAGCCGATATCTGTGCAACCAACCCAGAACTATGGAACAGCTGGAAACGTACCCTACTCGCAGAACTGTTCCATTCTACGCAGCGCGCACTGCGCCGCGGCTTAGAAAACCCGGTCGATGTCAGAGACCGTATTCGTCATAACCAGCAAATGGCATCTGCACTGCTGCGTAAAGAAGGCTTCACGGCTCGTGAGATTGAGGTGTTGTGGCAGCGTTTCAAAGCTGACTATTTCTTGCGTCATACACACACTCAAATCGCATGGCACTGTGAACACTTACTTCGCTTAGAAGATCCGAGTCAACCTTTAGTGCTTATCAGCCAAAAAGCGACACGTGGCGGCACAGAGGTATTCGTTTACTGTAAAGACCAAGCGGCACTTTTTGCGACCGTGGTTGCCGAGCTCGACAGACGCAACTTTAACGTTCACGACGCACAAGTCATGGTCAGTAAAGATGGCCACGTTTTGGATACCTTTATCGTACTGGATCAACACGGCGAAGCGATTGATGAAGCAAGACACAAAGCCGTCGCTAAGCATCTAACTCATGTTCTGGCTGATGGCCGCCCAACTAAGATTAAGACTCGTCGTACGCCACGTAACTTGCAGCATTTCAAGGTAAAAACCTTAGTTGAGTTCCTACCAACCAAGAGTAAGAAACGCACCTTGATGGAATTAAGAGCTCTTGATACGCCGGGGTTGTTGGCTCAAGTCGGTGCAACCTTTGCAGAATTAGACATTAACTTGCACGGTGCGAAAATCACCACCATAGGTGAGAGAGCTGAAGATTTGTTTATTCTGACCAGTGACGCGGGAGGCAGACTGTCTGAAGAACAGGAACAAGCGCTAAGAGAAAGGTTAACTGAGCATGTTTCAGAACTCGCACCTTAGAAAGCTAATTTAGTGCTAGAAGTAAGTTATGACTAAGAAACAAGTTTAGCTCTAGGAACAGCTTTAATAGCCAAATAAGTGTGGGCAAAGATAGAGAGCGATCTTGCCCACAACTTACAATCAATTCACAGATATCAACTATCTAGCTCGTCGTTAGGCTGCTACATTGATCAAGTCAATTACATAAAAGTATTACATTCATAACCTAGAGGTCGCTTATGTATCCAAACCTCACTGGCTTAGGTATTCACGAACCTAAACAGATTGAACGTTACTCCCTTCGCCAAGAAGCTCATAAAGATATCCTGAAGATTTACTTTCGTAAGCAGAAAGGTGAACTGTTCGCGAAAAGCGTTAAGTTTAAGTATCCACGACAAGTAAAAAGTGTGCTTGTTAGCGGCGGCAATAATCAATACAAAGAAGTGACAGAGATTAACCGCAACCTCACTCTTGTGATTGATGAACTCAACAAGATCACCAAACCTACGCCAACGGCTGAGGTAGATGTGAAGCAGAAGATCCTTACCGACTTACGCCACTTAGAGAAGGTTGTATCAAGTAAGATCGCAGAGATCGAAGCCGATCTAGAAAAGCTGAAATGATCCTGAGAATGGACAACTAACGACCTCGATTAGTTATTCCACTCAGATTGCACAGACATTAAAAAGGTTCATCGCGGCTTTCCGGGGAAAGCCGCTTTTATTTTCAAGAAGAAGTAGTCTGTATCTCGATACCCATACCCCATTCGCTTGATTAGCTTTATCTTGTTGTTTATCCCTTCCAGTGTGCAGGTG